>CAZPMM010000036.1:0-9893 GCA_964587405.1 uncultured Rikenellaceae bacterium | reverse complement strand
CAGATTGCACAATATAATATTCCGGAAATTGATATGATAATTGTCGATCTTTATCCTTTTGAGGAAACGGTAAGGAATACAAGCGACGAGAATGAAATAATTGAAAAAATCGATATCGGAGGTATATCTCTTATCAGAGCTGCAGCTAAGAACTTTAATGATGTCGTGATCATTTCATGTAGGGAGCAATACGGCAGGTTGCTTGACCTGCTCAGGGAGAAACGTGGTGTGACATCGCTCGCTGAAAGACGGCATTTTGCAACTGAGGCTTTCATTACTTCTTCACATTATGATACTCAAATATTAAAGTATTTCAATTATTCTGAGGGAATACCGGTATTCTGTGAAAGCATAAATATTCCGAATCAGCTCAGATATGGCGAGAATCCTCATCAGAAAGGGATTTATTTCGGGGATATTAATCAGGTTTTTGAAAAGCTTAGCGGGAAGGAAATCTCTTACAACAATATCCTTGATATTGAATCTGCTATCAGTCTGATAGATGAATTCACGGAAACGACCGTGATCATAATAAAACATAATAATGCTTGTGGGGCGGCGTCGAGAAGTAATCTTACCGATGCATGGAATGATGCTCTTGCATGTGATCCGGTGTCGGCATTTGGTGGAATAATTGCAGTTAATAAACCAATTGATGAATTGACAGCCACCGAAATGGACAAAGTATTCTTTGAAGTGCTGATAGCTCCTGATTTCATTGGAAAATCGCTGGAAATTCTGGGCAAGAAGAAAAACAGGATCATTCTGAAAAGAAAAGATCCGGTTAAGACATATTCCGGTTTCAGGTCAATTCTTAACGGTGTTTTGTGGCAGGAAAGAGATAACAGTACTCAGACAGCGGAAGACCTTAAACCTGTAACACCACGAATTCCTGAAAAACGTGAGACCGAGGACCTTGTTTTTGCAAACATTATCGTCAAGCACAGTAAATCAAATGCAATTGTTATTGCAAAGAACAAGCAGTTGTGTGCAAGCGGTATAGGACAGACATCAAGGGTCGATGCTCTGAAGCAGGCAATTGAAAAAGCCCGCTTATTTGGTTTCGATCTGAATGGATCAGTTATGGCTTCTGATGCTTTCTTTCCATTTGCCGACTGTGTTGAGATCGCTCACAAAGCAGGTGTGACTGCCGTAGTCCAACCCGGAGGTTCGGTAAGGGATAAAGATTCAAAAGACTTTTGTTCTGCCAATGGAATGGCAATGGTAATTACAGGAATAAGACATTTTAAACACTGATATATTGTATGGGACTATTTTCATTTTTAACACAGGAGATTGCTATTGACTTAGGTACAGCTAATACAATTATTATTAATAATGATAAGATCGTTGTTGATGAACCATCAATAGTTGCAATAGATAAAGGCACGGGGAAGTTGATTGCAATAGGAGAAGCGGCAAGACAGATGCATGGCAAGACACATGAGAATATTAAAACTATCAGGCCTTTACGCGACGGAGTGATTGCCGATTTCAATGCTGCTGAGCTAATGATAAGGGGAATGATTAAAATGATCAATAAAGGGCCAAGGCTTTTTTCCACGTCCCTAAAGATCGTCATCTGTATCCCTTCGGGCAGTACGGAGGTTGAGATACGAGCTGTTCGTGATTCTTCGGAACATGCAGGAGGAAGGGATGTTTATATGATCTACGAACCAATGGCTGCAGCAATAGGAATTGGTATTGATGTTGAGGCACCCGAAGGGTCAATGATAATAGATATTGGAGGAGGTACAACCGAAATAGCAGTGATCGCTCTTGGCGGTATTGTCTGTAATATGTCAGTCAGGATTGCAGGAGACGGATTCACAACAGATATACAGGCATATATGAGACACCAGCATAATATAAAAATAGGTGAAACAACAGCAGAGGATATCAAGATTGCTGTAGGGGCAGCACTCCCCGATATTGATAATCCACCTCCCGATTATATTGTCAGGGGACCTAATATTATGACTGCATTGCCGATTGAAATACCGGTGTCTTATCAGGAAATAGCTTATTGTCTTGATAAATCCCTTACGAAAGTTGAGGCAGCCATTCTTAGCGTTCTTGAACAGACTCCGCCGGAACTGTATGCCGATATTGTGAACAAGGGAATTTATATGGTTGGGGGAGGTGCTCTGCTCAGAGGACTTGACAGAAGACTCGCCGACAAGATCAATATAAATTTCAATGTGGTTGAAGATCCTCTGCATTCTGTAGCCAGGGGAACAGGTGTCGCCCTCAAGAACGTTGAGAAATATCCTTTCCTCATGAGATAATATCAATTGTGAATGAGAAATCTCCTTAATTTTTTTGCGAGATATAATAACGTAATTATCTTTCTGATACTTGAAGGAATAGCATTCTCTTTACTCACTTCAGGAAACAGCTATCATAATGCAAGGCTTGTGAAAGGGATAAGGGGTATCACAGCAGGAGTTGAAAAGTCATTAAGCAGGATCAGCTCCTATTTCAGGTTACGTGAAACAGAGATGAACCTTGCAAGAGAAAATGCAGCACTCAGAAACCGTCTTGAGCAGACGGGGAAAAATAAGAGTGATTTCATCTTTTCAGTAACCGATTCAGTTTATAAGCAGAAGTATGTCTGGATTTCTGCAGAAGTCGTTAACAACTCGGTAAACAGGCAAAAAAACTTCTTTACACTTGATAAAGGATTTAACCAGAACCTGGCAAAAAATATGGCCGTTACTTCGGATGATGGTATTACAGGGGTCATTGTAGGATGCTCTTCAAACTACTCAGTGGCAATGTCGCTCCTTAATATTGATTTCAGGCTGAGTGCCAGGATAAAATCGAACGGATATTTTGGTTCATTGAGCTGGGATGGAAGAGATTACCGGCATGCCTTGCTCAGTGAAATACCACAGCATGTTACAGTGAATGTCGGTGATACAATTGAAACAACGGGATATTCAGCAATTTTCCCCGAAGGATTGATGGTGGGCTTAGTGGATAATATTGAAAAATCCGGAAGTGATTTTTACAGTATCTCGGTATTGTTAAAATCTGATTTTAAGAAACTCAGATTTGTTAATGTGATCGGCAACCTGCAGAAAACTGAACAGCAGAATCTTGAAAAACAATTCCAATGATCAACAAGATCTTAAGATATGCATTGATATTTGTACTGCTGATGGTATTGCAGCTTTTCCTGTTCAATAATATTCAGTTCAGTGGATATGTGAATCCTTATGTATATATCATGTTTATAATGCTGCTGCCCTTTGAAATATCTTCATGGCTGTTACTTGTTATTGCATTTTTCACAGGGTTTACTGTAGATATATTCACAGGCACACCGGGAATGCACACATCAGCTACCGTGATAGCCGGATTCTCCCGGCCTTATGTTCTCAGGCTGATCTCTTCAAGGGAAGAATATGAGGCAAGTTCAGAACCATCATTATTTGTTTACGGATTCAAGTGGTTCCTGATTTATACATTCCTGATTGTTTTTATCCATCACCTGTTCCTTTTTTATGTTGAGGTGTTCAGACTGAATGATTTTTTCAATACATTTCTCAGAGTACTGCTCAGTACGATTTTTTCTGTTACCTTCATCCTGCTTCTCGATTTTATAAGAAGAGGGAAATAGTTTGTCAGTTATGAAGGATGTATTTGCAACAAGAAAATATTTTATAATTGCAATTATCATTATTACGTCAGTTGCACTTCTTGTAAGATTGTTTATAATCCAGGTTGTTAAAGATACTTACAGACATTCGGCAGACAATAATGTTCTCAGATATGTTACTCAATATCCTGCACGGGGATGGATATATGACCGTAACGGGAAGCTTATAGTCTTTAATCAGGCAGCATATGACCTCATGGTTGTACCTGCCCAGACCAAAACAATGGATACTGCTCTTTTCTGCAATGATCTGGGTATAACAAAGGAATATTTCAGGGAAAGAATGAAAGCAGCCAGAAGCTATTCATCAAGAGCACCATCAATATTTCTTAAACAGATCTCGGCAGAATCTTATGCAAGTTTCCAGGAAAAGATATTCATGTTCCCTGGGTTTTATGTCCAGCCTAGGACACTCAGGAAATATTCTAAGCCAGTTGCTGCACATATTCTGGGATATGTAAGTGAGGTTGATGAGGCACAGCTGAAGAAGGATTCGTACTATAAACCCGGTGATTATATAGGTAAACTTGGTATTGAAGAGGCGTATGAAACAGAACTGAGAGGCACTAAAGGTGTAAAGATTTTTCTTGTGGATGTTTACAGCCGGATAAAGGGTTCATATGCCGGAGGCGAGATGGATACTGTTGCCGTTCAGGGATCTGATATTGTTTCGAGCATTGATCTTGACCTTCAGGAATATGGTGAAAGGCTAATGAAAAACAAAACCGGAAGTATTGTTGCCATTGAACCTGAATCGGGAGAGATACTGACACTGGTTTCATCACCATGTTATGATCCTGAACTGTTGGTCGGGAGAGTTCGTTCTGAGAATTTTCTGAAACTTTCTGCTGACAGCATGTTACCACTTTTTAACAGAGCTTTTATGGCTTCATATCCTCCCGGATCAACTTTTAAGCCAGTTAACGGCCTGATAGCGCTTCAGGAAAATGTAATTGTACCATCAACCACTTTCGGATGCAGTCATGGATATTTGTTTGTAGGTTGTCATTGACATGCATCTCCTCTCAATCTGAAAGGAGGGATAATGAATTCGTGCAATGCATATTTCTGTCAGACATTCAGAAAGATACTTGAAAATCCTGCTTATCCGTCCATTTCTGATGCATTTGAAAAATGGAGATCATATCTGATCCAATTCGGTTTTGGAAAAAAACTTGACACCGAATTTGTAAATGAACTTCCCGGTCTGGTACCTACTTCGTCATATTACGACAAGTATCATGGTAAGAACGGCTGGAAAGCCCTTACTGTTATTTCTCTTGCAATAGGGCAGGGTGAAATAGGTACAACTCCTCTTCAGATGGCGAACATGACTGCTGCAATAGCCAACAGGGGATACTATTACACACCACATATAGTAAGATCGGTAGGAAACGGGAATGAGACCGGCAGCCGGTTCAGAATAAAACATGAAATAAATATTGATTCAGCTAATTTCGAAGAGGTTATCCTGGGAATGGAAGCGGCCGTCAATGGAGGTGCCGGGGCTACGGGAAGAATTGCAGCCATGCCGGATATAATTGTTTGCGGGAAAACTGGAACCGTCGAAAATCCTCACGGTGATGACCATTCGGTTTTTATAGCATTTGCACCGAAAGATGATCCGAAAATTGCAATTGCAGTATATGTTGAAAATTCGGGCTTCGGAGCTACTTATGCTGCCCCTGTCGCCAGTCTGATTATAGAAAAATATCTTAAAGGAAAGATATCAGAAGCCAGTAAATGGAAAGAACAGAGAATGCTCGAATTAAATCTCATTAACAGAAAATGACTGCTTGACCAGAAACGTTAATATATGGAACCGTATTGATAAGCCCACTGTACTTATATATATCCTGATGGTCATTATGGGTTGGTTCAATATATATGCTGCAGTATATAATGAGGAACATAAGGAAATATTTGACTTCTCACAACGTTACGGGAAACAATTTATCTGGATTATTGCCGCCTTTATCCTGGCAATTATTGTTGTAATTATTGATACAAGGTTTTATCTTTTCTTCTCGTGGAGCATTTATGGTATTTTGATCTTATTGCTTTTCCTGTTGCTTATTTTCGGCAGAGAAATAAACGGTGCAAAATCGTGGTTTGAATTTGGTTCTTTGAGCCTTCAGCCATCAGAACTTGCAAAATTTGCCACTGCTCTTGCACTGGCAGGCTATCTGAATACCCACAGACAGGAACTCTTAAAACCTAAAATAATACTTCCTGCTGTCGGAATAATCCTGCTGCCTGCTCTTCTCACGGCAGCACAACCCGATATGGGATCAACGATTGTTTTTTTCTCATTTTTCATAGTACTTTTCAGGGAAGGAATGAGCCCTTATGTATTTATATCCTGTCTGCTGATGTTAATCCTTTTTTTCCTGGCGCTGCTGATGGAGAATGTCATACTTGAGCTTATCCTTATAGGTCTTGCATTTTTCCTTACATGGTTTGTTACAAAAAAGCTGAAAGTATCACTTGCAGGGATAGGCATCATAATACTTATAGGAGGACTTCTATTTGCACTTGATCATTTCCTGCTTGATTCGCTGAGTAATGATATGATAATCATAATAACTCTTATTCTGGCTTGGCTAAGTTTTGCATATTATATATATAAGAAGAAAGCTTTCGATATACTTATTATCTATATTTTCCTTTTTGGCAGTGTTTTGTATATAAATTCAGTTGATTTTGCCTTTAATAACTTTTTGAAACCTCACCAAAGGGAAAGAGTCGAAATTATGCTCGGATTTAAATCAGATCCTCACGGTACAGGTTATAATCTGAATCAGTCGCTTATTTCTATAGGATCGGGAGGCTTTGGCGGAAAGGGTTATCTTCAGGGAACACAAACGAAATTCAAATTTGTCCCGGCTCAGAGTACCGACTTTATCTTTTGTACAGTTGGAGAGGAATGGGGATTCGTAGGTTCTTTTGTGATAATAGGATTGTATCTATTTCTTTTACTAAGACTTATAAAGCTTGCTGAACGACAACGATCGGTCTTTTCACGAATCTATGGTTACGGAGTGGTGTCCGTTCTGTTCGCTCATTTCTTCATTAACATAGGAATGACTATCGGGCTTGTTCCAGTAATCGGAATACCACTGCCTTTTTTCAGTTACGGTGGTAGTTCACTGTGGGGATTTACAATTCTGTTGTTCATATTTCTGAGGCTTGATGCAAGCCGTACAGAATACCTTATATGATCAGAAAGGAATGGTTATTCTGTGTGATATCTCAATACCAAAGTCATTTTCAACATAATCGATCAGTTGAGGAAAAAATTCCATGAAATCGTCCTGAAGAGAATAATAATTCTTTTTTAGGCTTCTGATAGCAAACCTTGTTTCTTTTGGTAATGTTGTATTTCTGCTTAGAGTTCTGAGTGTATGCCGGATACCGTTGATAGTCTGATAAGTCTCTATCCAGTTGTTAATGATAAAAAACGGCATCATTTCCTTAACTTTGTCGGGTAGAATATCATAATTGTTTACCATCGCCCTGTAAAAATTATATGTGACACTCTCAAGAGGCCTCCGTGAAAAGAAATTCCATTCCTTGGTCAGGAAATGATCATAGATTATGTCTGTTACAACTCCGGCATACTTATGATATTTCCTCGAAAAATGAATCTTGCTTCTGTGTACCACCGGATGCCTGTCTGTGAACATATCAATATGCCTGTGGAGAATGATGCCCTTCCTTACAAGGTCCGGATACTTCAGGTAATCCTTTCCCTTTAAGTAGTCACCTATATAATTTCCGATGATTATTTTATCGGAATCACCCGACAGATATATGTGGGCAAGGACATTCATACAAGTTTATAATAGTACAAATATTTTACAAGATAGTTTAATACAAAACTGAATTTATTGTAAGTGTTTTGAAAATTCAACTTTTTAATATAAAATTTATTGTATTACAGACAATTAAAAAATGGATACAATGTTAAAAAAAATAGTTTAAACATTAGTTTATCCGGTATGCAAATTATACATTTGTTCATTCATTGTAAAACGAAAATCGATAGTGTCAATAAATTGCTGAAAAAATCTGATATAATGAGAAAAAAGAATATTGTAATAATAGGTGCTGCCGGACGGGACTTTCATAATTTCAATACTTATTACAGGGATAATGAGGATTTTAACGTGGTTGCATTCACTGCTGCACAGATACCTGACATTGACGGAAGGATATATCCGGCCAGTCTGGCTGGCAGGTTATATCCGGATGGAATACCTGTTTTCCCCGAAGAAAATCTTCTAGAGATCATTAAGAAATATAAGGTTGATGAATGCATATTCTCATACAGCGATGTAACCTATCAGAAAGTAATGTCATTGGGAGCTATTGTCAATACGGCAGGTGCAAATTTTGTATTGATGGGTCCCTCGGCAACGATGATAAAAAGTACAAAACCGGTTATTGCAGTGGGAGCCGTGAGAACAGGATGCGGTAAAAGCCAGACATCGAGGAAAGTGATAGAGATACTGATGGCAAAAGGATTTAAGGTTGTCGCAGTCCGTCATCCAATGCCATATGGAAATCTTTCTGAACAAAAGGTTCAGCGGTTTGCTGCTATTGAGGACCTTGAAAAACATAAATGCACTATTGAGGAGATGGAGGAATATGAACCTCATATAGTAAGAGGCAATGTGATATATGCCGGGGTTGATTATGAGGCAATACTTCGTAATGCCGAGAATGATCCCGACGGATGTGATATTATTGTCTGGGACGGAGGTAATAATGATTTCTCTTTCTATAAACCTGATCTGATGATTACTGTAGCAGATCCTCACAGGGCAGGTCACGAACTTAAATATTACCCGGGAGAGGTTACTCTTCGCCTGGCAGATGTTGTTGTTATAAACAAAATTGACAGTTCAAGACCTGAAGATGTCGATATTTTGCGTGAAAATATCAGCAGGGTGAATCATAATGCTATAGTTATTGATGCTGCTTCTCCCATAAGAGTAGATGATCCGGCTATTATAAGAGGGAAAAAAGTGCTTGTTGTTGAAGACGGACCTACTCTTACTCATGGAGAGATGAAGATAGGTGCAGGTGTTGTGGCTGCGCGTAAGTTCGGGGCTGAAGAATTAATTGATCCCAGGCCATTCATTACCGGAAAACTGAAAGATACTTTCAGGCTTTATCCGGGTATTGGAAAGCTGCTACCGGCTATGGGCTATGGTTCACAACAGCTTTCTGACCTTGAAAAGACAATAAACAATACTATATGCGACAGTGTGATTATTGCCACACCCATTGACCTTAAAAGGATAATTGATATAAAAAAGCCGGCCACAAGGGTATATTATGATCTTCAGGAAATAGGTGATCCCACACTGGTTCAGGTACTTGATGATTTTATTGAAAAAAAATGTAAATAGAAAAAAGCAGCCTCAGTGTAAAACCAGAGGCTGCATCGGTTTATAAGATTATCTTATTCAGCGTTTCACCCGTGCATTGCCTTTCCAGATACTCCATATCTGTTCTTCATCTGCTGGCTGGGCATAGTCGGTAATAACCGTTGTTGCAAGTGCTCCGGAAGCCCAGGCGAAGCGGATCCAATTTTCGGGCTCCCAGCCTTTGAGTATTGCATAAAGCATTCCGCCTACGAAACCATCCCCTCCGCCAATCCTGTCAAGCACATGTATCTCACGTGGTTCAACTACATGCCAGTTTTCACCTTCAAGCATTATTGCACCCCATAAATGCTCATTTGCACTTATCACCTGGCGAAGTGTTGTGCCAAATACAGAAGCGCCCGAGTATGTATTCTTCACCCTTCTTATCATTTCTTTGAAACTGTCAATCTTTGCAACAAGGTCCTTACCACCTTCTTCCGGACCTTCAATACCGAGGCAGAGCTGAAAATCTTCTTCATTCCCGACAAGTATATCCGCAATACCTGCTATTTCCCTGAATGTTGCAGATAATTCTTTTTCCCTGTCCTTCCAGAAAGAAGCCCTGTAATTAAGATCAAAAGATATACGGGTACCGTATTGTTTTGCAGCCCTTGCAAGTTCAAGACAAAAATTGCTTGTCTCCGTCGAAAGTGCAGCTATCAGCCCTGAGAGATGAAGAATCTGAACACCTTCTTTGTCAAATAGCCTGACAAGGTCGAAATCCTTAACATTAAGAGTTCTTCCAACTTCTCCGGCACGGTCATTCTGTACCCTTGGACCTCTTGATCCGTAAC
>CAZPMM010000035.1:0-10044 GCA_964587405.1 uncultured Rikenellaceae bacterium | reverse complement strand
TTTATAGGAAAAAGGAGACAATATGAAACTGGGATTTGTAAGTGCAATTCTTCCGGAGCTGAGTTTTGAAGAGCTCATTGATTATGCTGCTGAACTTAAATATGAGTGTGTGGAGGTTTGTTGCTGGCCTGTAGGAAAGGCTGAAAGACGATATGCCGGTGTGACTCATATTGATGTAGATACACTTGACGACCAACAGGTAAAGAATATTATTAGTTATATTGATCAGAAAAAGATAATGATATCGGCTTTGGGTTATTACCCGAATCCGTTGGATCCGGATAAGGAGAAAGGAGCCTTCTATATTCAACATATTAAAATGGTGATCGAAGCTTCGGCAAAACTTGGAGTAAACAGGATCAATACTTTTATCGGCAGGGATAAGACAAAATCTGTTGATGAAAACTTTGAACTGTTCAGTAAGGTATGGCCTGATATAATAAAATTTGCAGAAACCAGAAAGGTCAGGGTCGGGATTGAGAATTGTCCGATGATATTTACAAAGGACGAATGGCCGGGGGGTAATAATCTTGCCACAACTCCTGTAATCTGGAGAAGAATGTTTACAGAAATAGACAGTGATTTTTTTGGTCTTAATTATGATCCTTCCCATTTGTTGTGGCAACAGATGGATTATACCAGACCTCTTTACGAATTCAAAGACAAACTCTTCCACATACATTTAAAAGATGCAAAGCTTTACAGTGAAAAACTCGATGAGGTCGGGATAATGGCTTATCCTCTTGAATTTCATTCTCCGAAACTTCCGGGTCTCGGAGATATTGACTGGCGGAAATTCTTTTCCGCACTCAATGATATAAGATATGACGGAGCAGTTTGTGTTGAGGTTGAAGATAAAGCCTATGAAGGTAGCCTTGAAGCAAGAAAATATTCCCTTGACCTTTGTAAGAGATTTCTCGATACAATTGTCTGAATAGTGACTGATGGTGGTCGATGCCTTGCTGGTTTTGTGAATCATTGGCTTTTAGCGGGGGAGGGGTGGTATATTGCAACGTATGCTTCGCATGAACCGGACCGGGCATGTGAAGGTCCGATGAAATGAGGGATTTAAAAAGGTTATTACAATTTTTGTATCGCTAACATATTTACATGGGATGAAAAGTACTACTTGCATGTAGTTGGTTTGAGCAGCTTCATAATGTTTGGTCAAACGGTTTCAATTGAATATTTTGCCCCATGACTTGAATAACACGATGGCCGATATTACGGTAACAACCAGCAGTATCACGAAACCGGTAATATTGCCGTAAATCAGGTATCCCATTGAAAAAAGCATACTTAATATCCCGATGCAGCTAATGCTCATACACCATAGCCCGGCAGGAACGTTCCAATCTTTCGTCATGCGGTTTCTTTCCAGTTCGCCGTGTTTTTTGGTGATTTTCTTCCAGCCAGGGCCACCGGGCCTAATATTCCTGTAAAAATTCACCAATATTTTTTCTTCCGTGGACCTAGTGCAAAAGGTTACTGTAATCCAAAGTAAACTGTTGAAAACAACCACGAAAACAAATTTCATAGTATCCCAGAATCCCTTTTGCATCTCAAGTCCATGAAATATAACCGTTTGATCATCAAGTTGCACAAGGCTTATTTTTTCTATAACTATAACTATTAGTGAAAACACCATTGCACCTATCATGGCTGATATTTCTGACCAAGCGTTAATTCTCCACCAAAACCATCGCAACAGGTATATTAGTCCTGTACCTGCTCCAATTAACAACATGTATTGGAATACCTGCAACGCGCTTTCTAAATAGAGTGCTAAAACGATGGATAGTACGATTAATGAAATTGTCCATATCCTCCCAACCAGTACTTTCTTTTTTTCCGACGCGTTTGGATTGATAAATCGAGAATAAAAATCATTCACCAGGTAGGAAGCCCCCCAGTTAATTTGGGTGGATACCGTTGACATATATGCCGCGATTAACGATGCCAAAACAACGCCCAATATTCCATGGGGAAGAAAACGCCTGAGCATGGCAGAATAGGCGATATCATTTTGTATGTACTTGGGGTCTACATCATTAAAAACCTGAACCATCGAGTCCAAATTTGGAAATATTATCAATGAAGCCAATCCCACCACTATCCAGGGCCATGGCCTCACGGCATAGTGCATAACGTTAAAGAGGAGGGTACCTTTAACGGCATCCTTTTCCGATTTCGCGGATAAAATTCGTTGGGTTATATAACCTCCTCCGCCCGGTTCAGAACCCGGGTACCAGGAAGCCCACCACTGTATGGTTATCGGGATGAGGAATATTGTTAACACTGTTTGCGCGTTTGTGAAATCCGGGAAAAAACCAAGGTTGCTTACAATAATGTCATTTGTGAGGAAGTTTCCCAATCCACCAATTTGAGGAGAATTTATGATATAAAATGGGGGAACAAATGTACCTCCCATGGCAACGATGAACAGGAAAAAATCAGTCCATAAAATTGACTTTAGTCCGCCAATCGTACTATATGCAAGAATTATTGCTGAAATAATTACCAACGCTAGTACAGGGTTTATTCCTAACAGCATGGCGGCAAATTTCAGCAAAGCAAGTGCTGCACTGGCCAATATAAAAATGTTGAAAAAAAATCCCAGGTAGATTGATCTGAATCCACGCAAAAAAGCAGCTTCTTTTCCACTGTATCGAACTTCATAGAATTCGAGATCGGTCATGATCTTTGATCTGTTCCATAACTTAGAATAGACGAATACAGTTAACATCCCCGATAGTAAAAAACACCACCATTGCCAGTTTTGTGCCACTCCCCCAGCACGAACCATATCGGTTACGAGGTTTGGGGTACCAAGTGAGAATGTTGTGGCAACCATTGAAATTCCCAACAGCCACCACGGCATATTCCGTTTAGAAAGGAAATAGCTGGTTGAATCATCAGCGCCACCTTTGCTTGAAATCAATCCAATCGCGGTTAACAACAACAAGAAAACTATAATTATTGTCCAATCAACATAATTTATTATCATAAACAGGGTGTTTTTTTTCGATTACCTATTCATTAACAAAAAGGGCTTACAGTATTTACCGCGATAGTTTTAATAGATGAAAAGATTTTCCGGATTACTTAAGAAAGCTTCTACACCCGGGTCATAATACCAGGGTTCTGACTGAAGGGTCAAGAGAGAAACGCTTCTAAGCCAATCCTTGAAGTTTCTCATGTTGGGCAAATTCCCTACCCGGATGACTTCCATTTCTTTGGCTATTCTCACCGTTTCGGCCAGGCGCTTGGCATGTTCCGGTATACTGATGGTTAGCTGGTCATTTCTCGTGTTTCGTTGATTTATATCAGAAAACAGCAGGCAAAATTTTTCCAACTCTATATGCCGTAAAGACGCAGGGTCATCTGCTGCTGCTTTTTGTGCCTTGTCGAACATTTCTAATGCTTTGGCAGCATACTCCGTGGTTACAAGTTCAGGATTTGGTCTTTCACATTGTTGATGAACAGGCCGGTTTTTAACCTCATTGTGCATGAAGTTGAAGTATTTCCTCATGTGTGATGACGCTTTTCCATAATAGGCATCCATGAATTCATCGATAAGTTTCTCTACATCGGCATCAGGATCCCAAAACAATTGACCCTGCACGAAAACGAACAGATCGGTAAAACTGGTTGGGACAACACATTGAATGATGCCTCGGATCCCGTTAGCAGCATAGAAATTCATTTTGTCTACCATGGCATAAAAGCTGCCAAAGGGTTCGTACCAGACTCTGTAACCTCTTGGATAATCAAAAATATACATATTATCGGGACACCTTTCAATCCAACCTTGAAGTTCTTCGAACCCCGTTTTATTCTCCGGACAGTCCAGACCATGACTCTGGCACATTGTTTGAGGGGGATAGGGGCAATACATGATCCCAACATTAGAGTCGGGCATGACCCTTTCCGGTGGGCGAGAGGTAGCCTCGGTGTAAGCAAGCGTTAGTATTTTTTTCCCGGGGTATTTCTTTTTTACTTCGCGTGCATTGTAATTCACATACTCAAGCAGCCTATCTGTCATATGATCACCGGGTATAGCGTCAAGCGCTTTGCAATGGCTACACTGACACCAGTTTTCGGACCTCCCGTCTCCTTGTGTAACAACAAAAGACGTTCTGTTTCCCTGTTTTTCTATAAGATGTAGTAACCTCTGAACACCCGCTTTGCGCATCTCTTCATTCGATAAACATAAATGTCCGGGAGGTCTATCACCCGGTTTAAACCGCTCTCCGTTTTCCAGTAGGGCAAAATATTCGGGATGATCTTTTCCAAATATTCGGTAGGGCATTATAAAGCTCGCGGAATGCACCCAATTCCTCTCTTCTGGTGCGCTCAAATCCCCGTGATATCCCAGATCGTCATTGGGAGTGTACCCCAATTTCATACTGGGTGTAATTCCCTTGAAGTAAACATCATACTTGAATATTGTCCTTAAGTCGTAATGGGGTTTAATGGTGAACCTTGTTTCAGGAATGGTCAAGTTGGATACCTTTGGAATCACCTCACAATCCTGCGCGTAAAACTTCACCCCAACCTGTTTTAAAAGTTCATATACTCCATATATTGTCCCTAAATCCCTCCATCCGCATATGGCCCCTTTAGTTCCATCAATTTTCACAACAAAACCGTCTTGCGCGTGATTATCGAGTTCCTCTTTTGTAATGATGTCGGAGGTTATGGCCAAGTTGCCGATTGCGATCTGCCCTTCAGCAATCTCCTTTTTATTCGATTTAATGACCGGAAGTTTCTTGCCGGTGATCTTATATAGGTATTCGATGAGTTCGTTAGCCGCAAACTCTTCTCGTTCCGATGGTTGTGAATCTAAGATAACGGCTTTTAGTTCTGTTGTATCCAGTTTAATGGAATAGTTTCCGTTGCCTGTTTTGGAAGTACAAGAAAAAAGTGCAATGAGAATAACCGGAAAAATCGTTAGAATTTTTCGATCAATGAGTAAAAATTTCATGATTAATACTTTTTTGAAAAGGCCTGTGTAGTGTAATAAATTCGCAAAGATTAAACTCACGATACATTAATGCATTCAAACTCTGTACATTAGGATCGCCTAAAATGCAAAAACGTAATATGCTGACATTTTTGACAACTTTATCCGAAATGATTTTTTTTAGCTCTATAAACTTCCTGTTAAAACGCCAAGTGAGCAGAGGTATGTCGTTGTCACCCGGGTTTTCATTCAAAAAACTACATCCCGGCAGCAAATTTAGTTCAGCGTTAGCCGTAACCCCATACTTAAGCGCTAATTGTCTTACCGCATACTTTATATTACCTGTCATTTTTTAATTTAGTAGAGCTACAGGCATTTAATCCGAGGCTTGTATTTTTTGATATACCCCGCATTAATTTCATCGCCACCGGGAACATTTGCACTTGACCAAACCGGAGGAGTTATTCCTTTATCCACGCATTTTTTTATGGTTATAATCTCGAGCAGATGTGCGATGTAAAAATCAACCACGTTGGATACCGGTCCAAATGGCGTTTCAAAGCCGTCAATTTTCAACAAAGCGTCCCCAACCGGGTTATAATCATTAATACAGACATCAGCAATGTCAAACAAGTTCTTTTTATTGGGGTGGCGTATGATGTGATCTTCAGGCATTTCATCCTGCCAGTAAGAGGAGCTCACGGCAATGATCACGGCTCCCTTCTCCCTGGCTTCAAGCGCGGCATCAATCGTGGCCGGGTTAATTCCTATATTATGGAAAATAATAAACGGCTCTCCTTCTTGTATATCATAATATTTTACAATAGCACTTCCGTAATTAACAGTACGTTCCAACTCCAGGTATTTTAGCGCCTGGTTAAATACGGACAGTCCGGTTTCCATTATTGGATTGATATTAGCTAATCCACCGGCACGGAAGAACATCTCACCCATTACCAGCGTTGTGTGGCCTCCCCCACCGTAAACATGGATTAACTGGTCACGTTCAATAGCACCAACCATTAAGTCGGTTGCCTTATCAATATTGTCAGATTGAGTTTCTTTCACCTTCTTTATCAGATCAATCGTTTTCTGCAGAAAGCCTAGATCGTTGATTTTCAAATGCATGTTTATTATAATTTAATTTTGTAAGTTTCATCAAGTACTTCTCCATACGCTTCACCGAGCATATCCCACATTTCAAGCGCGTGTGGTGCGGCCAAAACTGTTCCATACCCTCCCCTATAGGTCCAGGCAAAGAGGCTTTCCACTCCCATCTCCTTGTAGAGGTTGGCTATTTCCTTTATTTCTTCGATGTTTTCCGGTTCGTTGTAATAGTTCATGATCCACCTCTGTGATCCCTTATTGTATTTTCTCGCGATGTCAACAGTGCGTTGTGTGATGGTTTTAAAGTAGCTGCGAGGCAAGCTGTAGTTCAATATGGTCGTGCTAAAAACGTCAAAAACATCCGTTTTGCCCACCTTGTCCCAATTGTCATAGCCTCTTTTCTCTTTCACGTAGTAGGTGTTTATCGTCGCGTGTACGCAGCAGGTGATACGGCTTTTGGGGCGTATGTCTTTAATTATCCTTGATGCTTCTACCAGTATATCCAAGGCGTTGTTTTCCCTGAACTCGCCGACCTCTGCAGTCATAATTTTTGGCATTTCGTACCCGTACAGTTCTTCAAATTCTTTTTTACACACTTCGCAGCGGCATGCCCAGTCATCGCCGGGTCCACCTGTAATGGAAGCGTAACTTTTGGGTAGGGCGTAATGAGGTTCGTCCCAGAAAAAACCGTCTGCGTCTACCCCTGTTGCCAGTTTCTCGCAAATGCCGTAGAAGTAATCCCTAAAAGCTTTCGTGTTAAAGCAGGCTGCGGGAAGTGGTTCATCGGTAAAAGCCGAAACCTGACGATTTCTCACGTTGTTGGTAAGGAAGTTACTAGGTGGTTCTCCTCCAAACCATTTTCCTATGCCCCAGGTATCCAAGTAAACCTTCATGCCCAAATCTTTAGCCATTTTGGTGACTTTTACAATATTGGGAAACCAGAAATCAATGTCGAATTCAGATAGAGCCAAAATGACAGCGTTGCAATTGTGTTGTATCATTTCCCTGAAATCCCTTTCCGCATGCTCGGGGTAACTTAATCCGTAATAACTTACGCCTGTTTCTTTTACAGCCATTTGATTTGTTTATTTAAAATTGTGAATATACAATTTTCTCTTTGTCTTTTTACTTCTTTGGCAATCGTTCGTGCGTGTTTTGTACATTTTCGCGATGTTAACTTACGGGTAAACATCCGGACACACCAGCCACTCATGGATTCCAGTGTTCTTGTATATTTTTATTCCCATTATTATCATTATTTAAGCAGAAAACCATCATTTGTACTCACCATTGTTGATTGAAACTAAAGCCAGTAAAACAATGGCAATTAAGAAGGCTAAAGTCGAATAAAAGCAAAAAAGCTAATCTATAACTTGACAAAACTTCAAAGTCATTGGAAAAAGCTTCGCATTATATGTTTAATTCAATTTGCAGTTTATTCTTTTCAGTAGTATCCAACTCAAGGCAATAGCACTTACAACAAAAATGATATCTACAAAATATTTTCCGCAAATAATCTGACATAGGGTTAAATCTTCAATATTTAGTTTTGAAGGATCAATAAAAAATCGTATAAATGAAACAATAATGCAGGACCATATTAACAACATAAACAGTTTGCTAATAGCCTTATCTTTCCGGCTAAAAAAATAAGTTAATAAAGACACTAACGAAGTCATAAGAAGAACAAGAATAAACCTGATATTAAAAGGTGACCAGATATTCACTTCAGGATATAAGTCGCGAATTAAATCTAAAGCTGCATGACAAAAAGTTAATGTAATTCCAATTTGCCAAGCCATATTGGGGAAACGAATTATAACTAAAACAAATATTAAACCTGTAAATGAGTAATTCACCAGCATTCGGGCGATTTCGTCCCGGATTGTTCCACCAGGCATATTATTTACAATTGCAGTTTGGGTAAAAATCTCCATCATTCCGGGGATAAACCAAAAAATGAGAATTCCTGTAATAAAAACAATTGACAGCTCTTTCCAGATTGGATAGTTTTCAATTTTATTAGATAAGTCTGCTTTCAATTTTTTTATTAAGGAATCGTTTCGGCTCAACCAGGTCGCATATCCTAAAGCAGCTCCAAATAAAAAGCCAAAAGAAAATTCCATTGCTTTCCACCAACTATTGAAAACAACATCGGGAAGATGATTTCCCAATACTATCCATAAACCACCCAAACCAAAACCTAATCCTCCTCCAATCATACCGAGCAATGCAAAAAGAAATATTATTTTAAATTCAGAAGCAGGAATTTTAATTTTTAAATAAACTAATAGAAAAATGGCACCAAATAAAAGGCCTGCCCATGATTCCGGACGAGGTTTTACAGGATCAGAAAAATAAAGGAGCATGGGATCGTTAATCAATTTGAATCCCGCAAACATTCCCAGAATCAGTAATAAAAAGGCAGTTATAACTGTTTTTTTCTGTATTTCCTTAAACACAAATCCGAATGCCATAATTGCTCCGCCGGTCAGGCCCCACAAGGCGCCTTTTAATGTAGTCCCAGCGATTCCCCACCACATCGTATCAGAATTACGGAGGAGTCCTAAAGTTTGACCATAAGTCATTTCACCACCCAATCCGATTGCAGTAACCCCAAAAACAAGCATAACCGAAGTGACAGTAACCGGAAGCTCCAGTAAAAGACTAATACAAAGAGCAACCATTGCTCCAGGAATCATTGCACCAAAAGGCCCCCCTCCAATATGGCCACGAAGTCCCCATCCTAGCATCATGGCTAAAGCAGGGAAAAAAATAAACATTGATTTTGAATATTTCTCTTTCTGTTGCATGCCTGTTATTTTAACTTAAACACCTAATCTAAACCCTATTAGCACTGGAGGATTCAAAATTGAAGGCATGAATTTCAATTTGATTTTACAGTGCCTTGGTAAACAAACTATTTATAAAACATATAAAGAAATCAAAGAAATGTTTCCAAATAGTTTACAATGAAAATTTTACAACTAATTTGGAAACATCTACTTTTTTGTATTACACTAATACGGTTTTCCTGTTTCTTGTATTAACCAAGTCTTTGAGTAACTATGATCATTTGATTGACTGGAAGGAACAAAACTGGTTTTTGCCAAATGACTAACTGCTTCATCATATTTTTCCACATATTGTGGATCGGAAAAAGGTTCGGGGTAAGCAAGTCTTAACGGTAATGCAGGGCCATAAGCAGGATTTGCTGCCGGTTCAAAGGCTGGATACCCGGTCCTTCTCCAATCAAACCACGATTCCGTCTGTAACCAAAGTGCGATCCACTTTTGTGTCATTATTAATTCATGCTTATCTGTTATCGAAGAACTATTGTAACTAATTTTCGGCTGGTTATAAAACTCTTCAAAATCAAATCCAGCTGCTTCAGAAATAATTTTATATTGTTCCATAGACGCTTTAATTCCTTTTTTATAGTGTTCCTCGGCATTTGACACACCATAATTTCCATGTAAAGCTGCTTCAGCTAAAATAAATTCAATTTCCGCATAAGTTATTAAAGCCGGATTAACAAATTCATTACTGTTTTCAAAATAAATGGGTGCCAAATATGAAATATAAGGACTTCTCTCATCTGGGTAATCAGTAGAACCGTTACCTCTGTTGTAATTTCTCAGGAATTCAAGTTCATCATATCCAATAGGTAGCCCCACATAGACTGAAGTATCAAGGCTTTTATCTTCAGTTGGTAAAATTGTCATATCATAGCTATTTCCAAAAATATCGATGTAATCCACCGTAATTTTTTCAGTGGCATTAAAATCCCATTTTATTTCTACCGGATTTACCCAACGTTGAAGCCTGGGATCATTTCTTTCTTTTAGATATTCAACCAAAGGTTTTCCAGGTTTAAAAGCATAGGGTTTGTTTGTTGATCTTATTGGGCCACCTGCAGCAGAGTTTTCATCTGACAAACCCAATAAAACCAAAGTTGCATTGTCTTCATT
>CAZPMM010000034.1:0-10067 GCA_964587405.1 uncultured Rikenellaceae bacterium | reverse complement strand
TTATTACGGGACAGATTCGAGATACTACATTGAGGCTTTAAAGAACTATGCTGCATTTGTTCTGAATTACCTCAATGATGCGGAAACAGCAATAAAGTATTATTCTGTCTGTATTGAATATCTTCTCAGGCATACGGAGGATGCAAATCTCAGGGATCCTATCTATGAGGGATATGCCAGAGCATTACATCATAACGGACAAAGCGATGAAGCACTTGAGAAAATTCAGGAACTTCTGTTTTATGGAAAAAAGAAACCTGAACAATTCTGTTCACTTGATAATCCTGATATTGATTCAATACAAGCCGACAAACGGTACGTCAGAATCCTTCGCTCCAAATATGAAATACTTTGGGACATCTACATACAGACAAAAGAAACCGGTATTCTGAAAGCTGCTGCTTTTACCTCGGATCTTATAATTAATGTAATAGATAAAATTAGGATAAATATTAGTGAGGAAGAGAGCAGGATTGTTCTCGGTGATCATTACAGGGATTCTTATCTGATGGCCATACGCGACTTTGAATTATGTTACCGTGCTACTATGGACCGGACATATCTTGAGAAGGCTTTCGGGATAGCCGAGAAGAGCAAAGTAGCCGGTCTTCTCGCCGCTACCAGAGAACTGAATGCGAAACAGTTCCATATTCCTTCTGCAATTGCAAATTATGAACAGTCGCTGCAATACAAAATAGGAATTCTAAATTCAAGAATATCTCTTGAAAAAGAAAAGGGAAATCCTGATGATAATCTTCTGGCAGAATGGAACAGAAGTATTCTGGGACTAATTAAAGCCCGTGATTCGCTTGTGCTGACTTTCGAAAAGGATTATCCCGAATATTATGCTCTAAAATATAATACAGTTGCACCTTCAATGGAGGAAATTCCTTCAATTGTTGGCAGAAATTACAATTATATTAATTATATAGTATCTGATTCCCTTCTATATATTTTTATTATTAACAGAAAACACAGAGAACTACTGTCATACAAAACAGATTCATTGCTGATAAAAAGATTGGGGGAGTTCAGGGTTCTGCTTTCAAATCCCTCATTGATAAAAGACGCACGAAGTGCATTTCTGAATTATCAGCAGGTAGGCATTGACCTTTACAGGATTCTCATTGAACCCGTGAAGAAATACTTTATTTCAGACAACATTCTGATATCTCCTGATAATTATCTTTCTTATCTTCCTTTTGAAACTATTATTTCTTCTAAATACAATGGAGAAGGTATTCTTTACCGCAAGCTTAACTACCTGATGAATGATTTTAATATCTCATATACATACTCAGCAACACTGATGAAAGAAGTATTTGCAAGAGAAATAAAAGGACGGAACAAGCTTGCCGCTTTTGCTCCATTTTATGGAAGCAATATTAGTCTTGATTCATTATTAATACATAATGATCATGGTAGTGGAATTCTATATGATCTTCCTTATGCCCGTCAGGAAGCTGAATACGTTGCATCAATATCGAATGGTAGCCTGTTTCTGAATGATAGGGCAAAAGAATCGATATTTAAGGCTGAGGCAATAAATTATAATATCATTCATCTAGCCATGCATACATTTCTGAACGATCAGTCCCCAATGAATTCAGCTATGATTTTTTCACAGGGAAATGATAATCCTGATGACGGACTTTTATATACATCAGAGGTTTACGGTTTGCCCCTGAATGCTTATATGGTAGTTCTGAGTTCATGTAATACCGGTACCGGTGTCCTGTCAAATGGTGAAGGAATTCTGAGTCTGGCTAGAGGATTTCTTTATTCCGGCAGCCGTTCAGTGGTTATGTCAATGTGGGAAATCGAAGATAAGTCGGGTACCGAAATAATAAGCAGATTTTATGAGAACCTTAAAAAAGGGAATACCAAAAGTATGGCGCTCAGAAAATCCCGTACCAGTTATCTCAAAAAGGCTACACAACTTAAGTCACATCCGTATTTCTGGTCAGCTCTGATTGTTTATGGTGATAATTCACCTGTTTATGCACCAGTACGGTTATTTACTGTAATAATAAGCCTGATATTTCTGATTTCTCTGACTGTTATAATTTTTTATTTCAAAAAACGTAAATATTCCTGATATTCAGTATCGTCTTTAATAATCGCAAGGAGCGCTTCTTTGCAGAGATATTTTTTTCTTCGGGCATAATTATCATTTTTAAGATGCATATTTTCTGCTATTTCTTGAAAGCTTTTGCCATCAGCATATAGGGTCAGTATGGTCTGACAATCAGTTTTCAGTTTCTGGAATGCTCTGCTCATTATTCTTTCGAATAACCTTTCTTCATAGTTTTCTACCGCAGTCTCATCTGCAACATCAAACTGAGGTTCCATATCAGTAATCATATTCTTCTGCCTGAGTCTGGCATTCCATAAATTACGAGCTATACCGAAAAAATATCCTTTAAGATCCGTTGACAGTGTAAGTGAATTGCCGGTTATCTGTTTGTAAAGTATTATAATCGTGTCCTGGAAAATATCCGGAACATCATCCGGCGTACCGCTATTTTTTACTATATGTTTTTTAACGGTCTGATAATAATTATCATAGATCCAGCCAAGGACATTATCATCCTGTGTTTGAATGCCCTCAATGATCATTTCGTCTGTCACTCTCTTAAACAATTCTGATCAGTCTGAGTTGGAAAACAAATATAATATTTACTTTATGAAAAAGATTTTTAAAATAATTACATTGCATAAATTTGCCGGATATCTAGAACCGTTAAATTTACAAATATTTACTGATAATAACTTTTGCCGGTAATAATGTCATTCCCCTTTGTAAGACAACCTGATGCGATGGATTGTGGTCCCGCTTGCCTTAAGATGGTTGCAGCATTTCATAAAAAGAATTTTACTCTTGAAACGATACGTAAAAAATGCTACATAACTCGAGAGGGAGTATCTTTCCTTGGCTTGTCGGAAGCAGCGGATAACCTTGGATTCAGGACAATAGGAGTTAAGATCCCTTTTGACATGCTGGCTGAGAAAGTACCACTGCCATGCATTGTTCACTGGAGACAGAAACACTTTATTGTTGTATACAAAATTACGATTGACAAAATTCATGTTGCAGATCCGGCAGTAGGACTCCTGACCATTACAAAGGACGAATTCATTAAAAAATGGGCAAACACTGTGGAAGATGGTAAACCAGCCGGGCTGGTCCTTATACTTGAGCCTACCCCTGCATTGTCTGAAACTGAAAGTGAACAGGAACCTGTACATGGATTCAGATTCCTTGCAAAATATTTCAACCTTTACAAAAAATACATCGGCCAATTGCTCCTTGGTTTGATAATAGGAAGCATAATTCAGCTGATAATACCTTTCCTGACACAGGCAATAATTGATACAGGTCTGAATAACAGCGATATCGGATTTATTTACCTCATTCTTTTTGCACAACTGGCACTGGTGATAGGACGTATGTCGATTGAATTAATAAGAGGATGGCTGCTTCTGCATATAGGAACGCGTGTAAATGTTTCAATTATTTCAGGGTTTCTTCAGAAACTTATGTCCCTTCCGGTTGCCTTTTTTGACACTAAATTTACAGGAGATATACTGGAGAGGATCGACGACAACAACAGGATCGAGAATTTCCTTACATCCACCAGCCTGAGTATATTGTTCTCATTCTTTAATATTATCATTTTCGGTATAGTACTGGCAATTTACAGTTTTAAAATTCTGGCTATTTTTCTTACAGGCTCACTGCTTTATGTGACCTGGGTATCTCTTTTCATGAAACAAAGAGCAAGACTTGATCATCAGAGGTTTCACGAAATGGCTGCAGCCAATAACAAACTTATTGTTATTGTGAATGGTATGCAGGAGATAAAGCTCACTCAAAGTGAATCTGTAAAAAGATGGGACTGGGAAAACCTTCAGGCTTCATTATTTCACCTTAAATCAAAAGGGCTTGGACTTATACAGTATCAGACTGCAGGTGCTACCTTCATCAACGAAGTGACAAATCTGATGATAACCATTGTATCAGCAACTGCTGTCCTGAAAGGAGATTTGACACTTGGCATGATGCTGGCCATTCAGTTCATTATAGGACAGCTTAATGTACCTTTGAACCAGATTATTGGATTCTTCCGGACTTCCCAGGATGCAAGGATGAGCCTTGACAGGCTTGCAGAAGTTCATAGCATGGAAGAAGAACAACAACATGTTGATTCAAAAATACAGCACCTTCCTGAAAAAAAAGATATCAGGATCAGAGATGTTTCATTTCAGTATGAAGGACCACATTCACCCCTGGTATTAAAGGATATAAACCTGCTTATTAAAGAAAGAAAAATTACAGCCATTGTAGGTGCGAGCGGTTCCGGAAAGACAACTCTTCTGAAGCTGATACTTGGATTTTATCAGCCAGTGAAAGGAGATATCCATGTTGGTGATGTAAAACTTAACAATTTAAGTCTGAAAATATGGCGGGAAAAAACCGGAGCTGTTATGCAAGATGGTTTTATTTTCCCCGAAACAATAGCATCCAATATTTCTCCAGGAAACCCCGATATTGATAAGGATCGCCTTCTCAGGGCAGTGGAAATGGCAAATATCAGGGAATTCATTGAATCACTTCCTCTGGCATACAACACAAAAATTGGTGCAAACGGACACGGTCTGAGCGAAGGACAGAAACAAAGACTCCTTATTGCCCGTATTCTTTATAAGGATCCTGATATTCTGATATTCGATGAATCAACCAATTCCCTTGACACAAATAATGAAAAAGCCATTGTTGAGAACCTGGCAGGATATTTCAGGGAAAAGACCGTGATAATAGTGGCTCACAGACTAAGTACAGTAAGAAATGCAGATAAAATCGTTGTTATGGACACAGGAAGGATAGTGGAAACGGGAAACCACGATTCCCTTATTGCTATGAAAGGAGCTTATTATAACCTTATTAAAAACCAACTTGAACTTGGTACCTGATCTTGTAAAATGAAAAATACAAATCCTGAATTATTATTTTCAGAACCAGTCTGTGAAATAATTTCCAATCCACCTGGAAATCTTGTCAGATGGGGTACGCTGGCAATATCTGCAGTGATTCTGACTATTCTTGTCTTTGCATGGATAATCCGGTATCCGGACGTTGTTCCTTCACCGGTGGAAATCACCACTGAAAATCCTCCGGTTACTCTGGTTTCCAAGATAAGTGGTCGAATTCTTACATGGAATGTCAGAGACGGCGAAAATGTCATGGCAGGACAACTTCTAGCAGTTATAGAAACAGCCGCATCAATTGACCAGGTAAAAATTCTTAAACAAATTATTGAGAAAATTCAAAGTCCGGAATTACTGGCTTTAGAATCTCTTCCTTCATTTTCGGAACTCGGAGAATTACAGGAATACTGGGGAAATTTTCTGAAAAACCTGTCCGATTACAACAATTATGTGACCAATGATTTTTATGGATATAAGTTCCGGTCAGTCACTCAGGAAATAGCAGGACTGGAAGAATATATCAGAAGGGTAAAAGAAAAGGAAAGGCTGTATGTCGAAAATCTGCAGATAGAGGCAAAAAAATTTACAAGAGATTCGGCGCTTTATGCAGGAGCTGTCTTTTCAGAAAGTGAAATTGAGGTCTCCCGTCAGGCTCTTAATAAAATTAATATTGAACTTCAGAATGTAAGGCTCGATCATTCAGAAAAAATTATTGAACTTGCACGGAAAAATCAGGAATTACAGGATTATAAGATACGGAGGGTGGAAGAAAGAACTAAATTATATTCTCTTTTAAATGAGTCACTTAACAACCTTAGGGCACAGGTTCGTATTTGGGAAAATACATATCTTATTATATCTCCTATTGATGGCATAGTTAGCTTTACAAAGTTCTGGAAACAGAACCAGGTAGTAGCCAGAGATGAACCAGTCCTGAGTATCGTACCCAATCAGCCCGGTAATTTTATCGGACGAATGGATCTGAGAATGCAGCGTTCAGGTAAAGTAAAACCCGGTCAGGCTGTGAACATAAAGCTTACTGGATATCCCTATCTTGAGTATGGAATGGTACGTGGTGTGGTAAAATCCAAGTCGCTTGTACCTTCGGGTGATTCGTATGTAATAGAAATAACCTTGCCAGACGGTCTTAAAACTCTTTATAACAGGGAACTCGGATTCACACAGAACATGCAGGGAACTGCTGAGATAATGACAGACAGTCTTCGATTGTTGCAGAAGGTTGTCAACCCTTTCAGGCATCTTGCAACAAAAAACAGATTTTAGAAAAATCTATTTTCCCGAATAAGGTTCATAATCATCTTTCTGCTGTTCGGCATTGGTTTTATCTACATTTTTTTTGCTGTATTTCTGATAATAACTGAAACCTGCAAACAAAATCAATAAAACAATTAAAATGATTTTAGTGGTGCTCATATTTATCTGTTGATACTGCAAATTTATTATCATTAGGCTTTTTTAAAACAAATATCATAATATATTTTCATTTTCACTTTACCGTATTCCTTCGTTTTCCCTGGTATTTTAAAATATATATAACCGTGGTCAGAAGGATTATGGTAAATTACATTTAATACATGAGATATTCAGAGTTTACGAATAATCAAAACTAAAAAAATCACGGGAAATCTTATCGCTTTTTTCATGTTTGTATTGTGGCAGTATAATCGTTACAGTTTTATTAATTTATCTAAATCTTTGACTTTATTAAATATTTCAATATTTTCGTACTCTGAAACTCCATGATAACTATATGGTCAGGAATGCCAATAGAGATCTGAAATTAGAAAGGACTTGCCATGATAGAGAAAGATCCGGATGAATCTGTTCATAATGAACAATCTGGGGCAGTTGAAAATGCCGCCGGAACTGAGAGTAATACACAAGCTGAAAAAGTAGAAGAAACTGATACTGGGGAGCTTAATACGGACGATAGTGAAAAAGAAGAAGTCGCTATAAAGAGGAAGCGAATACCCGTTAAAGATTCTGATACCGGGTCTGACAAGGATAATCCTGAGCCGGACCCTGTTAATCCTGAAGATATGGAGCTACCTCCTGTTGATTATTCAGGTTTTTCGAAAAATGATCTAGTTGAAACTCTCGCACTTATTATTGATAACCGTCCGCCATCTGAGATACGCAATGATGTTGACAGAATAAAGGTATTCTTTTACAAAAAGCTCAAGCAGGAAGCAGAGGAAAGGAAGAATAAATTCCTTGAAGGTGGTGGCACTCTTGAAGAATACCGTTCATGGGTCGATCCGCTTGAAGCAAGAGTTAAGCATCTTCTTGAAAAATATCGGGAAAAGAAAACAGATTTCAATAAGATACAGGAAGCAGAGAAATACGAAAACCTCAAAAAGAAATATGATATCATTGACAAGATAAAGGAACTTGTCAATCGTGAAGAGTCAATCAATAAAACTTTTCAGGAATTCAGATCACTTCAGAATGAATGGCATTCAGTCGGTATTGTCCCGCAGAATGCACTAAAAGACCTCTGGGAAAATTATCATCATCATGTAGAGATCTTTTATGATTATATTAAGATAAATAAAGAACTTCGTGATCTTGATCTCAAAAAAAACCTTGAAGCCAAAGTGCAATTGTGCGAAAAAGCTGAAGAACTGCTGCTTGAACCAAATCCTGTAAATGCTTTCAGACTCCTGCAGGAGTATCATAACCAGTGGCGTGAAATAGGACCAGTACCACTCGAATCGAAAAATGAAATATGGGAGCGGTTTAAAGAAGCAACCTCACAGATAAATAAACGCCATCACGAATATTTTGAAAAGCAAAAGGATGATCAACGCAGGAATCTTGATGCGAAAATAGCACTTTGTGAAGAAGTGGAAGAAATAAACCTTCTGGAAATAAAGAATTTCAAGGATTTTGAAGAAAAAGCTGAAAAAGTTGTGGCTCTGCAAAAAATGTGGAGGACAATAGGATTCGCTCCAAAGAAACAAAATAATAAAGTCTATCAGAGATTCAGGGATGCATGCGACAGCTTCTTTGAGAAAAAAAGAAATTTTTATGCCGATAATAAAGAAATACAGCAGAACAACCTGCAACTGAAAATCGAATTGTGTCTCCAGGCAGAATCTCTGCAGGAAAGCACTGACTGGAAGGGAACATCAGATGCTTTGATCAAGCTTCAGAAAGACTGGAAAACTGTCGGTCCTGTTCCCAGAAAACAATCAGAAAAATTGTGGAAAAGATTCCGTAAAGCCTGTGATCATTTCTTTAACAGAAAAGCAGCATTTTTCAACGAACTGGATACATCATATGAAGATAATCTAAAAGCTAAAACGGCACTGATCGAGGAACTCGAAAAGTTTGAATCCGGTACAGATGTACAGTCTGCCTTTGAAAGACTTAAAGAAATACAACGGCGTTGGACTGAAATTGGTTTTGTGCCATTTAATATGAAGGATAATATTACGAACAGATATCGGATCGCGTTGAACAAGGAGTTTGATAAACTGAAGATTGGTGATGAAGATAAGAGTATTCTTAAATATAAATCCAAACTTGATAACCTGAAAGCCAATCCAAAAGCATCAAGAAAAATCAGAAATGAACGTGAGAAATTCTTTACAAAAATCAAGCAGTTGGAAAGTGATATTGTGCTATGGGAAAACAATATCGGATTCTTTGCAAAATCTCCAAATGCTGATACCATGATTCGCGAGGTAAGGGAAAAGATCAACAATGCCAAGAAGATGATCAAAATCCTTGAGGAAAAGGTCAAGATGATAGACCGTTCAGGACTTGATGAATTCAGCCATTAGTAAATAAAAAATAGTCAGTAATTAAATTATTATTTCATTGGCAGACGTTAAATATGTATTTGTGACAGGCAGAATTTTCTCTTCACACGAAAAGAAATTTAGAGAACAACCATGCTTTACCGGGATACAGTTCCACCAGGAATGTTCCAATACAGTAACAAATTCTCATGTGCTTTTGTTCAATTCATTAAAGCTTGTATTGATTAAAAAGGTTGAATTTTTGTATGGGTAAGTAAATAATACAAACAGTAAGAATGGACAAGAATACAATTACAGGGCTTATACTGATCTTTTTGATTTTCATCGGATTCAGTATTTACAATAACAGTCGGCTGACCAGGGAATTTGAAAAAGCTGTTGCCACAGCAGAAACCGAATACAACAAAGGCAATTTGGAACGAGCCCGTACTGAATATGTCAATGCCCTGAGGTTTAAGCCGAACCATCCTGAAGTACTTGAAAAGATCAATGAACTGAACCTCAGACTGGGTACAATTCCAGGTGTTCAGGAAACAAAAACTGATACTGTGAAGAAGGATACTGAACCGGACCGATCACCGGTCATTACTGAAACAATCCCTCAAGAAGCCACAAGCTATGGTGTATTTGCTCCTTCTGCAACAGGAAATGATGAACTGATTACTCTTGAAAATGATAAGATTGAATTAAAGATATCTCTCAGGGGTGGGAGAGTTTATTCAGCTTGTATTAAGGATTATACAACATATGATTCTCTTCCTCTGGTTCTCTTTTCAGGAGATTCAACAGTTTTCGGTTTTAATTTTTTCACAGCGGACAATAAGGCAATCCAGACTAATAATCTCTATTTTACTCCTGTCTCTGAAAAAAGGAATTACCAGGTTTCTTCTGAACCTTTAAGTGTGATTCTCAGGTTGTCTGCAGATGAAGAGAGTTATATTGAATATAAATATACTCTCGCCCCGGGTAAAAACAGCGTAGACTATAACGTCACATTTAAAAATATGCAGGGAATTCTGCCTGCAAACCAGAACAGCGTCGAACTGGATTGGAGAATGTATATTCCCCAACAGGAAAAAGGCAGACAGAATGAAGAAATGTATACCACAATAAAGTATAAATATTATCAGGATGAGGTCGACGGATTAAGATTGAGATCAAACAAGGAGATCGATAAAGTTGATATCACAACACGACTTAGCTGGATTGCATATGTCGATCAGTTTTTTTCGTCAGTCCTCATAACCGATAATTATTTCCTCAGCGGATCAGTAACATCTACTAAAACAA
>CAZPMM010000033.1:0-10261 GCA_964587405.1 uncultured Rikenellaceae bacterium | reverse complement strand
GAAGCAATGATCTCGCTGTCAGCAATATTCATCTGGCAGCCATAAGTCTCGATATAAATGTTCCGGTTCATAAAGATTATTTTAGTACTGCTCAGGGCATAAGGTATACGGAGTTTCGTGCTTGTTCCTCAGCCTTCATTCAGAAGTCCTTACTCTCTGCTCCCCGCACCCGGCTCCCCGCACCCAGCACTGCTCCCTGCAAAATATTTTGGACTACAAAAGTAAATAACGTGAATGATGTATTAAAGAAATATTTAATTTTGTATCTGGTAATTATAAAACATATTGTATGTCAGGTCACAGTAAATGGTCAACAATCAAGAGGAAGAAGGGTGCCGCTGATGCCAAAAGGGGAAAGATCTTTACAAAGATCATAAAGGAAATAATTATTGCAGCAAGGGAAGGTGGCGGTGATCCTGATTCGAATTCCAGGCTCAGGCTGGCAATTCAGAACGCTAAAGGCGCTAATATGCCGAAAGACAATATTGAAAGGGCAATTAAAAAAGCTGTTGGTTCTGATGCTGAACATTATGTTGAATCAACATATGAAGGATATGCACCTCATGGGATAGCTGTATTCGTTGAATGTCTTACCGACAATAGCAACAGGACAGTAGCTTCGGTGAGATCGGTGTTTAACAAATTCGGCGGCAACCTGGGCACAAACGGATCTCTTAGTTATCTCTTTGACAGGAAAGGCATCTTTACAATAAAAAATGAAGGCTTATCGCTCGAAGATCTGGAACTTGATATGATTGATGCTGGTGCTGAGGATTTTGAGATCGATGAGGAAATTGTAACAATAACATGTCCGAAGGAAGATTTCGGAAATGTAAGCAGAAAATTGAGCGAAATGGGAATTGAACCTGAAGAATCAAGGCTTCAAAGGATCCCGAACGATACAAAAAAGCTTGATGTTGATTCAGCAAAAAAAGTTCTTAAATTCATTGAAACTCTTGAAGATGACGATGATATACAAAATGTATACCATAATCTGGAAATGACCGACGAACTGGCGGAAGCTCTTGAATAATGTTGTAAACTAAATTGTACATTTGGCCGTTAAATATACCGGATGATAAAAAAAGTACTGATATTAATATTGATATTCTCATTTGCAGAAGATCTCTGCAGGTCACAGGATTTTATAAGGACATCGGATCTTATGAAGAGGCCTGATGAGAAGAGTTTGGGTACTATCACAATTCATCAGGACAGGGCAATTGATTCTCTCCTGAGCAGGTCGATAATGGCAAACGGCAAGGTGAGGACTATGGATGGTTCTCAGGGTATACAGGGTTACAGGATACAGATCTATTACAGCTCTGTGAGAAATGCCAGAGAAGAGTCAGCACGCGCACGTGCTGAATTCATAAATAAATTCCCTGGTATTGTCTCATATGCACAATATCAGGAACCTGGTTATTTCATGGTCAGAGTAGGTAATTACAGGACAAAGACAGAACTATACAAGGATCTGATGGCTATACGCAAAGAATTTCCCAATGCCTACCATGTCCCTGCAGTAATAAATTATCCGGGATTGAACCGGGAATAATCATAAACGACATTTATAAGTTTGATTATGTTCATCCGGTAAACCGTGAGAATAACCGGCTTTCACATAAAGTTATCATAGAAGATCCTTGATTCCTGAAGAAATGGGTTATTATAAACTATATTGAGGTTAGTGTTACCTGATCTTACTGATTATCGTAAGAAAACCAGGTGATAAGAAAGTCCTTCTTGTAAGAGGCAAGGTGCCTGTTTATCTTTTCAACATATATATCTTTGAGTGTAATCATGATACCTGTTTCTTCAACATTGCCGAAATTGTGATTTATGAAAGTGCCGAAGGTTCTCATAGTGGGAGAAAGATTCATGTAGGCATTTATGAGAGGAGGAATATTTTCTCCGAGCCTTCTTACTTCTGAAGACAGTATTTTGAAATTATCCTTATAACTGTGTCCGGTAAATAATTCTTTCATCTTCTCCTCATGGATATCAATGTCAGCCGGTACTATTGGAGTGACCAGATTGTCGGGATCATTAAAATGCTTTTTGAGGAAATAGAGTATCATGTTCCTGGCATTCTGATTGAAATGAGAATACATGGTCACCTTTCCGAAGAGGTATTTTATATGACGGGCCTCAATGATCAGAGCACCAAGTCCGTCCCACAAATTGTCGAGTGCAAAAAGACTCTTCCTTCCTTTTGCAGTTGACTGGTATTCGGGATGTACAAATGAGCGCCCAAGTTCCATCATGTTGGGATAATATTTGCTCAGGAATTTTGGAGAAAAGTTAAAATAATCTGAAGAGGCCAGTTTTGTTATATCAAAGTTAGTGCAATCTTTGTGGGGAAAGTAAAACCTGTAACCGCCTATTATCTCCTTGTTCTCAGGATCCCAGACAATAAGCTGTTTCTGAGGATTTTCTTTTGCAGTGTCGAATTTATCTATATCAATCGAATATCCGGTTCCCCCTCCTGCATGGCGAAAGGTTATTTCACGTATCCTTCCGACTTCATGCATCAGAACAGGTGAATCGTTATTGTCAAAAAGATAAACCTCATTATTTGCATTGTTGGTCTTTCTGATGAACCTTTCTTTTGTAAGCTCGGCAATTATCTGATCCAGGGGCAATCGTTTAACGACAGGTTCCATTATTTTTTTGTATAAATTCGAAATATTCTGAAAAATTGATGCAAGTTAGAATTTTTTTTATTCGTTGTTAACTGGAAATGAGTGATTGTAGTTCATAGGATCTGGATTTTACCCAGTCTGCCCATTCTTCAGGAGATTTTGTATTATCAAATGTCTGCCATGATATGGCCTTGCCAAAAACAAGAGATATGTCCTTTCCTTTTTGTCTGAACATTTCATCGGGAAGATAAAGCATTTCAATGTTAGCTTTTAAACCAAGAAAAGTTCTTAAGTTGGCCAGATTATAAAAGAAATTGGAGTTTCTGCCGGAAAAAAAAGCCGGGACAATATCTCTCTTGTGTTTTATTGCCTTGGTAATGAAGCTTTTATGCCATAAAAGATCGTTTATTTTCCCATTCTTCTTTCTTGAGCAAAGTCCTGCAGGAAAATAAAGTATCTGGCTGTCCGAAGCATAAGCTTCCTCAAGCTGGAGTATCGCTTCCCTGGCCTGTGAACCGTGTTTGTTCACAGGGAGGAAAATGCCTGATAGGTTTGTCAGATTCAAAAGTATATCATTTACAGGGAATTTAATATCAGTATAATGTTTTGACAGTTCATTAATGAAAACAAGTCCGTCGAGCCCTCCGAGAGGATGATTTGAAACGAAAATATATCTTCCTGAAGCCGGTATATTCTCACTGCCAAAAACCCTGTAGCTTGTGCTCATGCTTTTCAGGACAACTTCAACGAACTTTGCATCCCTAAGATGACCATGCTCACGGAGCAATGTGTTTATCTCATCCTGATGTATTATCCTCATTAGATATTTTATTACAAAAGATGGAATTGTTCTGGAAAGCGAAGGATTTTTTATTGCCAGAACTTTTTTTACATCTATTTGTAGTACAGGACCTTTTCCGTTAGAATCGTTCATATTAATTCCCACTGTTAAGCGTACAAAATTATAATTTTTAAAATGGCAAGCATTGTTAATAAATATTTTTGATTCTATTAAGGCCTCATTTGATGCCACGTTCAACGGCATTAATTAAAGTTATTAACAAACTGCATGAAAAAAGTGGGGGAAAGTGGGGGTAAGTGGATATTTATTTATATTTTAGCATCCTTATTGAGATTATGTAAAGTCATGGCCACCTTTATCGGTGAATATTATTGCAAGGTAGATGTCAAGGGAAGGATCATTCTTCCTATGACATTTAAAAAGCAGATGCCTTCTGATGCACGGGATCATTTTATAGTCCGTAAAGATATTTTCGACAATTGTTTGGTTCTTTATACTCTTGATGACTGGAACAGTCAATTAGAAAAGATACGAAAAAAAATCAATCCGTATAATCGTGCTCATAATAATTTTCTGAGAAACTATTTCAAGGGTATGGCTGAATTGGAACTGGACAGTAATAATCGTTTCCTTTTGCCGAGACGATTACTTGATTTGATTGGAGCTGACAGGGAAGTGATTCTTGCCGGACAGGAAGGCAAGATTGAGATATGGGCTGCAGAGAATTATCATAAAACGGATATTTCCGGTGAAGAACTTGCAAATATGGCTGAAGATATATTAGGTGGTAATAGTAATGAATAGTGATCATGGTCTATCATGTACCTGCCATGCTGGAGCAATGTATTGATGGGCTCAATATTCGTCCCGACGGAATTTATGTTGATGTTACCTTCGGCGGCGGAGGTCATTCAAGAGAGATACTTAAACGTCTTGAAAAAGGAAGACTTATTGCATTCGACCAGGATGATGAAGCCATTGTCAACACCCTGTCAGACAAACGTTTTACATTCCTTAACCAGAATTTCAGATTTCTGAGAAACAATCTCAGATTCATTGGAATTGAAAGCTTCGACGGGCTGATCGCTGATCTTGGTGTTTCTTTTCATCAGTTCGATGAACCGGACAGAGGTTTCTCTTTCCGGTTCGATGCACCTCTTGATATGAGAATGAACAGGAGTGGCAGTATGACGGCAACAGATCTTCTTAAAAAGAGTGAAGAAGCGGATCTCGCTGGTATTTTCTACGAATATGGTGAATTGGATAATTCGAGAAGAATTGCCAGGGAAATCGTAAAAATAAGAAAGCAGAAACCTTTTCAACGGACAGGAGATCTGGTTATGGTTTTAAAAAAATTTGTTCCTCCGGGCCAGGAAAATAAGTTCTATGCAAAAGTTTTTCAGGCTTTAAGAATAGCTGTCAATCATGAGATAGAGAATCTTAAGGAAATGCTTCTTCAGGCTTTATCCATGCTTAACAGTGGCGGAAGGCTTGTGGTCATAACATATCATTCCCTAGAAGACAGGATAGTGAAGAATTTTATGCGTTCGGGCAATTTTGAAGGTATCGGGAAAAAAGATTTTTACGGCAATCCTCAGGTTCCTTTCAGGCTGATAAACAGAAAAGGAATTGTTCCAGGGAAAGATGAAGTTGCTGTCAACAGCAGGGCCAGAAGTGCAAGATTACGTATCGCTGAAAAGCTTTGAGTGATGGAAAACGGGAAAAAGGAAAATAATAAAAAGGTTTTAACAGCCAGTTTCATAAAGGAACTTATCAGTGGCGGATTAACAGCCAGGATAATCCTTAAAAATATCTGGTTTGTTATGCTGATAACCCTGCTTTCAGCCATATATATAGCAAACAGGTTCCATGCAGAAAAGATGACACGTGATATAAATCAGATACAGATCGAAGTAAGAGAATTGAGAGCAGAATCTCTTTCCACTTCGGCAGAACTGATGTTTGTAAGCAGGCAATCAGAAGTTAACAAAATGGTATTGGAGAAGGGGCTTGACCTGGAAGAGCTTAAAACTCCGGCATTTAAATTGATTGTTGATAACTAGGAAAGATGGCTGTAAGAGACGAAATAGTATTCCGTGGAGGTATTTTATATTTTATACTGGCATTTCTTGCTCTGATCATCCTCATTCGTATTCTGATCCTGCAAACAGTTGAGTATGGTAAATGGTCGGCAATGGGTGAAAAATATGTTTTCAAAACAACAGAAGTTCCTGCCGACAGAGGAGATATTCTTACTTATGACGGTCGGCTTCTGGCCAGTTCAGTGCCATATTACACTATTTATATGGATACGAGGAGTACAGGAATGACAGCCGGGACTTGGTCTGCAGGGATTAACGGTCTTTCTGCCGGACTTGCAAAATATCTGGGTGTAAGAACAGCTGCCGGGTGGAAAACCGAGATAAGCAATGCACGTAAACGGGGAGACCGGTATTTCCTGATTAAAAGGAAGGTTGATTATGAGACTCTGAAGAAACTAAGGGAGCTTCCGATATTCAGGGAAGGCAGGTACAAAGGAGGACTGATAGCACAGGCTGAGACACAGAGGATGTTACCAAACAGTGAACTGGCTGCACGGACGATAGGTTACCTGAGTCTTGGGAAAGAGGGAACCAGAGTAGGTATTGAAGGGGCATTCGACAAAGAACTTTCTGGGAAAAATGGTTTAGCAGTCAGGCAACGTCTTACTGGTGGTGACTGGATAACTGTTGAAGGTGCCGGTTCGATTAATTCGCGGGATGGTAATGACGTTGTAACAACAATAGATATCGACCTACAGGATGTGGCAGCAACAGCTCTTGCAAATCAGTTGAGAAAGCATAATGCCCACCATGGCTGTGCTGTTGTAATGGAAGTCAAAACAGGTGATATCAGAGCAATCGCAAATCTTGAACTGGGAAAAGACGGGAAATATCATGAAAGTTATAACTACGCTTTGGGCGAAAGCACTGAACCCGGATCAACATTCAAACTTCCTGTAATTATGGTTGCACTGGAGGAGGGAATAATTGATACAGGAGATATTGTTGATACCGGAACGGGAAGCGTTAAGTTTTATGATAAAGTGATACGCGACACAAAGGAGGGTGGATATGGTAAGCTAACTGTTAAAGAGGTATTTGAGAAATCATCTAATGTGGGTACTTCAAAACTGATCACGAATCTGTATAGAGACAGGCCACGGGATTTTGTTGACAGGCTATATGCAATGAAACTGAATCAAAAACTCGGATTACAGATACAAGGAGAAGGAGAGCCTCTTATAAGATATCCCGGAGAAAAAATGTGGTCAGGTATTTCACTGCCAATGATGTCTCATGGTTATGAGGTACAGATGACACCTTTACAGATACTTACTTTTTACAATGCAGTGGCAAATGACGGAAAGATGGTAAAGCCACGCTTTGTGACAGCAATAGCAAGGAACGGAACAGAATTAAGGAATTATAATACTAACGTGATTATAAATTCAATCGCTTCCAGGTCAACGATAAAAAAAGTAAAGAAAATGATGGAGGGTGTTGTTGAACACGGAACAGCCACAAATCTTAAAAACGCAAACTACAGGATCGCGGGCAAAACCGGTACGGCTCAGATAGCAAAAGGAAAAGGTGGTTACAGATCGGGCTCGGGGATATCTTATCAGGCTTCTTTCGTTGGTTATTTCCCTGCAGATAATCCGCTTTATTCGTGTATTGTTGTTGTTAATGCCCCCTCAAACGGAGTTTATTACGGGAACCAGGTTGCCGGTTCTGTATTCAGGGAAATATCTGACAGGATCTATGCAACAAATTTTTACAAAGATTTAAGACAGTTTTCAGAAAATATAACTGTACAAAATGCTCCTGAAGCAGGTAACGGATACCGTGACGATTTAAACAAAGTGTTGCGCAAATTTGATGTAAAGCTCAGAAAAACATCAGCAGGAGAATGGGTAAAATCAAGGGAAAGTGGTGATACAATCAGTTATGTTGGAGTAAGTATTACAAAGGGAATGGTCCCGGATGTAAGAGGAATGAGCCTGAGGGATGCAATATACCTTCTTGAGAATTCGGGTTACAGAGTCCGATTCAACGGAAAAGGTAAAGTGCTGAGACAATCCCCGGAACACGGGTCAAGATACTTTGAAGGGCAGGTTGTAGCTCTTGAAATGCATATGTGATATGATCAGACTTGAAAGAATACTAAAAGGTATAGACATTAAATCCTTCTCGGGAGAGAGAGGAATAATGATAGATAACATTGTGTTTGATTCAAGGAAAGTCACTCCCGGCTCTTTATTTGTAGCTGTAAAGGGATCAAAGTATGATGGTCATGATTTCATTGATGCTGCAACAGGATCGGGTGCAGCTGCGGTAATATGTGAACATATTCCCTTAAACAAGCCTGAAAACATAAGCTGGATAGTGACAGACGATACTGCCAGTGCTCTTGGAATGGCTTCTTCAAATTTCTATGGGAATCCTTCATCATCATTAAAACTTACAGGAGTTACAGGTACGAACGGAAAAACTACAATTGTAACGCTTCTTTATAGGGTTTTTTCACAGCTTGGCAATAAGTGCGGACTTTTTTCCACTGTATGTAATTATATAGCTGACAGGGCGCTTGAAGTAACTCATACAACTCCTGACCCTGTTCAGCTTAACAGGATGATGAGTGAAATGGTAGCTCAAGGATGTAACTATGCATTTATGGAAGTAAGTTCACATGCATCAGACCAGAAAAGAATAGCAGGTCTTGAATTTACCGGAGGCATATTTACAAACCTGACACACGATCATCTGGATTATCATAAAACTTTTGACAGGTATCTGGCAGCAAAGAAAAAGTGGTTTGATTCTCTTCCGGCAAATGCTTTTGCACTTGTAAATTCCGATGACAAGAACGGGATGGTAATGCTTCAGAACTGTAAGGCAGTTCATTATACATTCTCTCTTAAAGGAATGGCTGATTTCAGATGTAGCATAATTGAGCAAAGTTTCCAGGGAATGTGTCTCAGGATCATGGGAGAAGAACTGTGGACAAAATTTATCGGTGATTATAATGCATCGAATCTTCTGGCTGTATATTCTGCTGCCGTTTTGTTAGGCGCTGACAACAGGGAAGTGCTGACAAAAATGAGCGATCTCGGCACTGTAGCCGGAAGGCTTGAAGTGATAAGATCCTCCGGAGGAATAGCAGGGATTGTCGATTACGCACATACTCCCGATGCTTTGATGAATGTAATAAGTACTCTGAACAAAATACGTAAAAACAATGTAAGTCTTATCACTGTGGTTGGGGCTGGCGGTGACCGTGACCGGGCAAAAAGACCAAAAATGGCCGCAATCTCGGCTGAAGGAAGCACAAAACTTATACTGACGTCGGATAATCCAAGAACTGAGGATCCGGAAAAGATACTTGATGATATGGAAGAAGGACTTACTGCGGAAATGAAGAAAAGATCACTCAGAATATGTGACAGGAGGGAAGCAATTAAAACCGCGGTTATGCTCGCCGATCCCGGAGATGTTATACTGGTTGCAGGTAAGGGACACGAGACATATCAGGAGATAAACGGGGTAAAATATCATTTTGACGACAGGGAAGAATTAAAAAAAGCATTATCGGACAAATAAAATTGAAGAATGCTCTACTATCTGTTTCAATATCTCAATAAGCTTAATGTTCCCGGTGCCGGAGTATTCAGCTATATTTCCTTCAGGTCAGCTGCTGCCGTGATTACATCGCTGATCATTTCAATGATGATAGGAAAGAGCATCATTGACTTCCTTCAGAAAAAACAAGTTGGTGAAGTGGTCAGGGATCTGGGTCTGGAAGGTCAGTACAGGAAGCAGGGAACACCTTCAATGGGAGGTATCATAATACTTGCATCTATATTGATACCAACTCTGCTTTTTGCCAGACTTGATAATATATATGTGATCCTGATGCTTGTCACAACAGTATGGCTAGGGCTGATGGGTTTTTTAGATGATTATATAAAGGTTTTTAAAAAGAACAAGGAGGGACTTGCCGGAAGATTTAAGATTCTTGGCCAGATCATACTTGGAGTGATTGTGGGTGTGACACTTTATTTCAGTGATGATGTGATGATAGCTGAAAAAGTAAGATTGTCTGAATCTTCTGTAAATGAAAGGAAAGAACTGAGGGGATCGGTCAATACAGTTTCTGTTGAAAGTGAGATCACCAGGGAAAGGAAATCGACAAAAACAACCATTCCTTTTGTCAAAAACAATGAATTTAACTATTCTTGGCTGGTACCTTTCATTAATAAGGAAAAGAGACAGCCCTGGGCATGGTTTATATATATTCTGATTATAATTTTTATTCTCACTGCTGTTTCAAACGGGGCTAATATAACCGACGGACTTGACGGTCTGGCGACCGGTACATCAGCTATAATAGGAACAGCACTCGGAATACTGGCATATGTTTCAAGTAACTTCATTTATGCCGATTATCTTGATATAATGTTTATTCCGGGCTCGGAGGAGCTTGTTATTTTTGCCAGTGCATTTATTGGTGCAACAATAGGGTTCCTGTGGTATAATTCATTCCCTGCACAGGTATTCATGGGTGATACCGGCTCACTTGCACTGGGAGGTATTATTGCAGTTTTTGCCATTGTAATCAGAAAAGAACTTCTTATCCCGGTTTTATGCGGAATCTTTCTTGCAGAGAATTTGTCAGTCGTAATGCAGGTATCCTGGTTTAAAAGGACAAAAAGAAAGTATGGGGAGGGAAGGAGGATATTCCTTATGGCTCCCCTTCATCATCATTATCAGAA
>CAZPMM010000032.1:0-10335 GCA_964587405.1 uncultured Rikenellaceae bacterium | reverse complement strand
TTTGCCTTTGGTCTTCAGCCAACGGATCAGAGATGCCTCTCTTCGTATGGGGGGGGACTTTAATCCCTGCACATGTTTGCATTTGAATTCAATCATGTGAGTTTCATCAGTTTTCCAAGTATTATTTTCCCTCTTGCAATAATTCCGGCTGATGCTTCACCACTTAGTATGTTAATTGATGCAGAAAGTTCATTTGCCAGTTCGGGGTATAAAAGCGCAAGTTTGTATAATATCTCCATTGAATAAGCTTTTATCGCGACAGCCGACACACCCGAATTCAATGCCTTAAAACAATAATCAACCAGTATACCATGATGTTTAAGGCTCATTTGTGTAATATCAATAATCGAAATGATCTTTAAAAAGGATCGTTGGACACTATCATTGTTAAGAGAATTCAGTTTTTCAATCATTCCGGGAATGAAAGGAGCAATTATTTCCGGATTTTTATCAAATATTTTCGACAAGGTCCATGATGCACAAAAAGAAAACTTTTTGTCTTCACTGTACGAATAATCAAGCAGTTTTAAAACAAGTGACGGATTATCAGGTGCTGTAGCAGCAAGCCAGTCTGCTTCCTGTGTACCCGTCATACTGTATATCATTTTCTGAATCTCCTTTTCAGTTATCGGATCTATATCATTTGTATTTTCAACTACCCGTTCAGATTGAAGATTACAGATATTTCCCAGATATTGATCGAGTACCAGCAGATCTGCTTCTTCGAAGTCCACTGATTTAAGTTCCTCTGGTATGCACCATCTGAAATCATTATGTTCCGTAAGAACGGGTAATTCATCCAATGTATCACAGATAAAGGGGATCAGCAGTATTTTTTTATTTCCATAATCGTGACTTACCGGACGAAGTCTGCTGCGGATAACAATATCCATAAAGAGTTCTTCCCTTATCTCCCTGATAATACAATCTTCTTCTGTCTCTCCCTCATTAATTTTTCCTCCGGGGAATTCCCACTTGAAAGGATGATCGCTCTTTTTTCCTCTCTGGACAACAAGTACTTCATTCTCCTCATTCTTTATGATTGCGCAGGTTACGTTTATCATTTCAGCAAGCCAAATAATTCCTCATATAACGGAATAGTGCAAAGATACTCAGGTTTCTTTGTTTCTCCGAGCAGTTTACATGCATAATGGTGAATTCCGTTTGTAACAATCAGATAGGGTACCCCGAAATTCATATTATATGTTGCAATCTGTTCAAATACAGGCTCATTGAGAGGCAACTTATAGGATTTACATTCAACCATCATCACAGGTTTCCCCGAACGGTCGTGGATAAGTATATCAACTCTTTTTTTCAGATTGTTATATGGTGCAAAAACTTCAATCCCTATCAGTCCGGGAGGATAGTTCCCTTCCCTTATCAGATACTGAACAAAGTTCTGCCTAACCCATTCCTCGGGAGTAAGCTTTACGTACTTCCTTCTGAGTTTGTCAAGGATCATTTTTTTACCATCCTTTTCAATGATCCGGAAGGAATATTCAGGCAGATTTAACTCTTTCAACTTAGTTTTGTACTTTTGACAGCAAATATATTGAGATAATTCATACATGGCTGCAATAATGAAAACCAAAGAGGAGATTGTTAATAACTGGCTTCCAAGATATACCGGAAAAGACATCGAAACTTTCGGGAAATTTTTTCTCCTTACAAATTTCCTGCATTATGTGGAGCTTTTTGCAATGCTGAATAATGTAGAGATAGAGGGTAAGGATAAGAATATGCCAAATGCGACATCATCTGACGGGATCACCATAATCAATTTCGGAATGGGCAGTCCGAATGCAGCAACAGCTATGGATCTACTAAGTGCAGTATCACCCAGCGCAGTGCTGTTTCTGGGAAAATGCGGCGGATTGAAAAAGAAGAACAAGCTGGGCGATCTTATTCTCCCCATAGCAGCCATCAGAAGTGATGGTACTTCAAATGATTATCTACCAGTAGAAGTACCTGCATTACCTGCATTTAAACTTCAGAGCGCTATTTCAGCTTCAATCATAAGGTATAAAAAAGTTTACTGGACAGGCACCGTTTATACAACAAACAGAAGAGTATGGGAATATGACGACAGGTTCAAAAAATATCTTGTAAAAACCAGGGCAATGGCAATAGATATGGAAACTGCAACTATATTTACGGTGGGATTTGCAAATGAGATACCTACTGGTGCATTGTTATTGGTCTCGGATCAGCCAATGATATCAGCTGGCATAAAAACAGAAGCAAGCGACAGAAAGGTAACCGACAAATTTGTTGAAACCCATCTTAAAATTGGCATTGATGCTCTGCGGGAAATAAAGAACAATGGCATCTCTGTAAAACATCTACGGTTCTGAAATGGAAATAACTTATGAAGAAATAATCTCCGACCTCAGGAAAAGGATTTTTAAACCTGTTTATTTTCTTGCCGGTGAAGAACCTTATTATATTGACCTTATCACTGATTATATTGAACAGAATGTACTTCCGGAAGCAGACAGATCTTTTAACCAGATGGTTCTGTACGGTGAGGATACCTCGGTAGGCAATATTATTGAAATATCGAGGCGGTATCCTATGATGGCTACCCATCAGGTTGTCATTATAAAAGAAGCTCAGGTTTTAAAAAAGATAGAAGACCTGGCTATTTATGTAGAAAAACCTCTGACATCAACCATTCTCGTAATTAATTATAAATACAAAACACTTGACAAAAGAACCCGTTTCGTGAAGCTTCTTAGCAATCATGCTATCTACTTTGAATCAAACAGGTTGAGAGATTATCAGGTTCCGGCCTGGATAGACAGGTTCCTGATGATACAGGGGATTAAAAGTGAGCCGGACGTGTGTGCTATGCTTACCGAATACCTGGGTAACGACCTTCATAAGATCGCCAATGAATTGAATAAACTTATAATAACCCTGCCTGAAGGTAAGCCTGTAATAACCACAAATCTGATTGAAAAAAACATCGGGATCAGTAAGGATTATAACAACTTTGAATTACAAAAAGCGATTGGCGAAAGAAACATACTGAAAGCCAACATGATAGTTCATCACTTTGCTTCCAGTCCAAAGGATAATCCGATAACACTCACAATTGCATCACTCTTCAGTTATTTCAGTAAACTGCTTACTTATCATTATCTTACCGACAAATCCAGGAATAACGTTGCAGCAGCTTTGAATATTAATCCATTCTTTGTAAGGGATTATGAAACAGCTGCAATGAAATACAATGTAACAAAGACCTTGCAGGTAATCAGCCTTTTAAGGATATTCGATTTAAAATCAAAAGGAGTCGGAGATATGGGCAGCGAAGCGGGTGATCTTCTTAAAGAGATGGTATTTAAGATATTACATCTCTAATACACAAATACTAATTCATATCCGGTGATTCCGGAAAATCAGCCCATATCCGATATTTGTTTTTCAATCCCCTGAGTATCTTCTTCCAGCTTATATTGAGCTGATTATTAAGAACTACATCTGTTGCTACCCTTGCAATAACCCATGAATTTTCTTTCAGTTCCCGTTCCAGTTGCCCTGGTGACCATCCTGAATAACCAAGGAAAAACCTTATTTGGGATCTGTTCACTTTCCCCGATTTTATCATATTTCTTATGTGACCGATATCGCCTCCCCAGAAGATATTTTCGTCGATCCAGACACTTTTCGGTATCATATTACCCATGCTGTGCAGATAGAGAAGAGTATCAGGCGCAACGGGACCTCCCATACTAAGATATTCTTCCCATCCTTCGAAACCCGATATGGCATCACATACCTTTATTTCAAGCTTTTTATTGAGTATAAATCCAACGGAACCTTCTGAATTATGATCAGCAAGATATACAATGGTCCTGTTGAAAAATGTATCAGGAAGAAAAGGTTCAGAAATAAGTATCTTTCCTTTTTCCGGTATTTTATCCTCAGGCAGTATAGTAAACAGATCCAACTCCTCTTTCATATCGCGAAAATGACATGGCAATTTACACAAATTTCTTAAAATGACCATAAGGATAAACAGATGCCATAGAGAAATTTACATAAAATGTGCCAAAAAGGAACCCAGTTTATCTTTTCCGGGGATTAAAGTATGATCCTTTTCATGTCAAAAGGAATGTATTATAAAATGATGATTATATTTGCTCCATGTTTATCAAACTACTCATCATAAGTATATTTTTTCTTGGACTGGCATTTGCCGGACTTGCCATAAGAATATTGTTACGATCGGGCGGTCGTTTTCCGGAAACACATGTGGGGAGGAATAGTGAAATGCGTAAACTGGGCATCAGATGTGCAAAAAGTACTGATATCGGATGTACCGCTTCCGGTCGGAAAAGAAGCTGTGAAAGCTGTGGTTAATAAAGACGCTGTCAGCTAAATCCATGATTAATCATTCCTGTTCCTCAATATATTTTTTCAGTTTTTCTGAAGTCCAGCTCATAAAATTTCCCGAATCATCGGAATAAATAAGATAAGCTTCAAATTCCGGATGTTGATTAAGGAATATAATACTTTGATCCTTACCCATTACCATGCAGGCAGTTGCTATTCCGTCGGCGGTAGCACAGTCTGACGCAAGGATAGTTGCGCTTAAAAGCTGGTTTCTGGCCGGATATCCGGTTTTCGGATTTATTGAATGGGAGTATTTAATACCATTTTCCACATAAAATTTCCTGTAATTCCCGGAAGTAGCCAATGACTTGTTTTTCATTCGGATTATTGCCTGAAGTTCATTACCTGGAATCATGTTGTTCTCTGAAGGCCTGTCGATACCGATTTTCCAGAAATCACCTCCTTTATCACCTTTTACTCTTAATTCTCCGCCTATTTCAACCAGATAACTTTTTATACCCTTCTCATCAAAATAACGGCATATAATGTCAACCGAAAAGCCTTGTGCAATAGCATTAAAATCAAGGCTCACCCTCGGATCTGATTTGATCAGTCTCCCATCCAGGATATCGACTTTTTCAATTCCGACGATCTGCATCAGACTGTCTTTGTCAGATTCCGAAAAATTTTTACGGGCATCCGGCCCAAATCCCCAGGCTTTTACAAGAGGCCCAACCGTTACATCAAATGCACCTCCTGTCAATGCCGATAATTCCTTAGACCTTTTAAAAACCTCTGTAAAAAGATCATCCGGAATATCAGTCTCATTACGGTTTAATCGGCACAGAACTGATGAATCCTCATAAAGAGAAAGCGACATGTCAAAATCCCGAAGTATTTTCTCAACTTCATTCTGAACGGCAGATACATCATATTTTCCAGAATTTTCAAAGATTATACTGTAAGTAGTACCCTGAACAAATCCGTTGAAATTTGAGTATACCGGCTGGTCCTTACACGATATTGCAGAAAAAAGGACACCAAAACCCACAATTAAAAATTCAAATACATATTAATCAATTATGGTCTCTTAATATCTCTGTGTGTCTTTCATCCACCGGAGCCCCGGAGGAGGCAGGTTCTCTGAAAAAATTCAGTGTAAGTTTTTCAGATACCGAAATCGTCAAACGAAATATTTTCTGCAGGCACACCAAGATCGTCGAGCATTTTAATAACAGCATCATTCATTACGGGAGGGCCACAGAAATAATATTCAATATCTTCAGGTTCTTCATGTTTACTAAGATAATTAGCCAGGAGCACCTGATGAATATTACCTGTCAGTCCGGTCCAGTTATCTTCAGGCAGCGGAGCGGAAAGTGCAAGATGGAATTCAAAATTCGGAAATTGTTTTTCAATTGTTCTGAATTCATCTTCATAGAAAACCTCCCTGAGTGATCTGGCACCATACCAGTAAGACACTTTTCTGTTTGTTTTTAGCGTATGGAACAGATGAAATATATGAGATCTCAAAGGAGCCATTCCGGCACCTCCACCTATATAAACCATTTCACTGTTTGTATTCTTTATGTGGAATTCACCATACGGACCGGAAATTGTTACCTTATCTCCCGGTTTTCTGGAGAAGATATACGAAGAGCAAATACCAGGCGGAACATTCAAATACTGTTTCTTCTGCTTATCCCATGGAGGAGTTGCAATCCTTATGTTCAGCTTGATAAGATTCTTTTCAGCAGGATAATTTGCCATGGAATAAGCTCTGGATGTTTCAGTTGTATTTTTTATACTGAAATCCCATACTTTAAACTTATCCCAGTCGGATCTGAACTGTTCTTCTATCACAAAATCTCTGAAATTTGCCGAATATTTAGGAACATCAATTTGTATATAACCACCAGGATCGAAATTAAGTTCCTCACCATCAGGTAGTTTAACAACTAATTCCTTTATAAATGTGGCAACATTCCTGTTTGAAACCACTTCACATTGCCACTTTTTGACACCCAGCACTGTATCAGGAACTTTAATTTTCAGAGATTCTCTGACCTTGATCTGGCAACCGAGGCGCCAGTTATCAAGTTGTTCCTTTCGTGTAAAAAATCCGGTTTCTGTTGGAAGAATTGATCCGCCTCCTTCAAGTACCTGACATTTACACATTCCACAGGTACCCCCTCCTCCGCATGCTGAAGGAAGGTATATCCCGTTTGATGAAAGTGTTGAAAGCAGGTTTGATCCGGGAGAGACTGTTATTTCACAGTCGTTAATAGTTATAGTCACATCACCTTTCGGAGAGAGTTTATCCCTCGAAAACAGCAGCATTAAAACCAGAACAAGAATAATTATAAAAAAAACAATTATACTGTACAGTAAGGTAAGCCCGGTTGAAACAGCTAAAACCATATTATGAATATTTCAATTATAAAGTAATTCCCATGAATCCCATGAATGCAATTGCCATTAATCCGGTAAGAATGAATGTAATACCCAAGCCCTTAAGTGGATCAGGGACATTACTGTACCGCATTTTTTCCCTTATAGCTGCTATTCCCACAATAGCAAGGAACCAGCCCACTCCGGATCCTGCACCGAAGGCTGTTGCTTCAGCAATATTTGCATATTCCCTTTCCTGCATAAAAAGTGAAGCTCCCAGAATCGCACAATTCACCGCTATCAGAGGAAGAAATATTCCCAGAGAGTTATAGAGTGCCGGACTGAATTTCTCTACAACCATTTCCACTAGCTGAACCATTGCGGCAATAATAGCAATGAAAACCATAAAAGTAAGAAAGCTGAGATCGACATCTGCAAATCCTTCACCCAGCCATATAAGTGCGCCTTTTTTTAATACATATTTTTCAATAAGGAAGTTTACCGGAACAGTTATAAGCAGCACAAAGATAACTGCTATACCCAATCCGATTGATGTCTTGACAGTTTTTGATACAGCCAGATATGAACACATACCCAGAAAGAAGGCAAATATCATATTATCGACAAAAATCGATTTAATGAATATATTAAGCAGATTTTCCATAATCAGTTAAACTTATTTATTTTCAATCAGGCTTCTGTCCCTGCTCCTCTGAAACCATATAATCAGTCCCAGCACTATCAGAGCCATTGGGGGAAGTATCATCATTCCATTATTTTCATAACCTGTCGAGTAAACGCCCAACTTCTCCATTACCGGGTATCCGAGTATTGTTCCATATCCAAGGAATTCTCTGAAGAATGCCACAACAATAAGGATCAGTCCATAACCTGCACCGTTTCCCAGTCCATCCAGGAAAGAAGGCCAAGGTTTGTTTGCCATTGCAAATGCTTCCAGCCGGCCCATTATTATACAATTTGTGATTATCAGTCCAACAAAGACAGAAAGCTGTTTGCTTACATCAAAAGCATAAGCTCTAAGGATCTGATCAACCAATATAACTAATGTTGCAATAACAACTAACTGAACAATAATTCTTATCCTGTCAGGGATATACTCCCGAATTGCCGATATAACAACATTGGAAATTGCAACAACTATCGTAACCGATAATGCCATCACCAGGGCAGGCTTAAGTTTTACAGTAACAGCCAGTGCTGAACATATGCCGAGCACCTGAATTGTGATCGGATTATTTTTGCTAAGCGGACCTGTAAGCAGGTCTATGTTTTTTGCCGAAAAAAACGGCTCTCTTTCCGAAGCACTCATATATTAATTCCTGTTTTTTAATAAATAACCGTCATATTTAATTATGCAGTCGAATAGCATTTTCTCAAGACCTTTACTTGTGATCGTTCCTCCCGATATGGCATCGACACCATGAATATCATCATCCTTAGCACCGCCTTTTACAACCTTCACAGAAACAAATCTCTGACCATCATACAGCTTTTTGTCACAGAACATGCTTTCAAAAGATGTTGTATTTATTTCATCTCCCAGTCCGGGTGTTTCACCTTTATGATCAAAGGTCACACCATAGATAGTATTCATATCCTGCTTCAATGAGACATAACCGTTAATCGGGCCCCAGAGTCCTTTCCCTTCCACAGGTAGTATAATTAACTGTTCTCCATCTTCAGCTGTTGCTTTGAATACCGGCAAAGATTGCTGTTCAGGTTTTTTTTTCTGTTCATTTCTGAGAACCACAGTAAATGCATCAACACCTTCAACAGTCTCTCCCCTTATGTTAATTACAAAACTCTCTTTAATATACCTGTCGTATAATTCTACGGCATTGTGCCTGGTTGCAGGTACACGTATCGATTCAAGCATACTCCTCTTCTTCTCTATTTCAAGATTCCTTGCCTGTGCAGGCTGAAGGAGTGTTGCTGCAAGTGAAAGCAATGCAGCGACAACAATAACCATTACTGTCGAGAATATAAATATATATTTATTACTAAAGTGTTTCATTTTCCTGATTATAAATTTAGCGGTTGAACACGTCTTAATCTCCTTTTGATATTTGACTGCACCACAAAATGATCGATAAGCGGAGCAAAAAGGTTCATAAGTAGAATTGCAAGCATTACACCCTCGGGGTATGCCGGATTAAGCACTCTGAAAAGAACTGACAATATACCTATGAGGAATCCGTAAATCCATTTCCCTTTTTCTGTCTGAGCTGCTGTAACCGGGTCGGTTGCCATAAAAACAGCTCCAAAGGCAAAACCACCCATAACATAGTGATAATAAAAAGGCAGTTGCATATATTCATTTACAGCGAAAGCATTCAGTAACAACCCCATTGCCAGACCTCCGGTAAACACACTTAACATGATCTTCCAACTTCCGATACCTGTTATGATCAGAATAAATGCACCGATCAATATAGCCACTGTAGAAGTTTCGCCAACTGAACCGGGTATTGTTCCAATAAACATTTCCATAAATGAAGGAAGATCCGAACTTTCACCTTGTGCACATAGTGCCAGAAGAGTAGCTCCTGAATAACCATCTACAACATGCATTCCGGTGGTAAGTCCTTCAGTCCAGACTTTATCTCCGGTCATCCATCCTGGATAGCTGAAAAAGATGAATGCCCTTGCCAGCAGTGCCGGATTAAATACATTCATTCCTGTTCCCCCGAATATCTCTTTTCCCAGTATAACTGCAAAAGCAACAGCAAACGCAAGCATCCAGAGGGGGACATCGATTGGCATGATCAATGGTATGAGTAAACCTGATACAAGAAATCCTTCATTGATCTCATGCCCTCTTATCTGTGCTGTAGTAAATTCAATCCCGAGCCCAACTATATAACTTACAATTATCAGTGGTAATAGCTTCAGGAATCCATACCAGAACATATACAGAACTGTTGCATCTGTTCCGGTCGATCTGAAATGCTGAAGGCCGATATTGTAGCAACCAAAAAGAAGTGCAGGAATAAGAGCTATCAGAACCACTGTCATTGTCCTTTTCAAATCTATACTGTCACGTATGTGGGAACCTTTAAAGGTCACCTTGTCAGGAACAAAAAGGAAGGATTCAAAACCTCCGAATACCGAATTAAACTTCTGGAATTTACCTCCTTCAGAGAAGTGAGGTTTTAGTTTATCTAACTGTTTTCTAAGATAATTCATTGTTCAAGTTTCTCAGTAATATTAACTCATCTCCTTTATCATCAGATCAAGGCCTTTTCTGACTATAAACTGAATTTCTGTTTTTGACGGACAAATAAATTCACAAAGTGCAACATCTTCTTCCGCGATCTCATAAATTCCAAGATTCTCCATTTCGTCTATATCTCCTGCAAGAATCGCTTTAAACAGGTGCATTGGATAGATATCCATAGGAAGAACCTTTTCATAAAGCCCCGTTACCACAAAAGCTCTTTCCCCCCCGTTCAGATTGGTATCGAAACTGAACGGCTTTGACGGAATAAGACTGGATAAGAAGGTTCGGGAAAAACTGAATCTATCGGCTCCGGGTGCAGCCCATCCAAAAAACTTAAAGTGATCTCCTTCCTTAATGAC
>CAZPMM010000031.1:0-10424 GCA_964587405.1 uncultured Rikenellaceae bacterium | reverse complement strand
TTTGTTGCCATAAGTTTTTCAATCTGCCGGTTAATAGCATCATCCTCAATCTTTTCAAACAGGAAGCCGGGCTTATTTATCTGATGGCCGGCTGACAGGATATCTGAACGGCCTGCATCTTCCCATTTTTGTCTGCTGATATTCAGCCAGCCTCTTAACTTTTCCATAGAGAACGGAAGGAAAGGTTCAAGTGCTATAGTAAGATTGCCGGTGATCTGGAGAGATATATTCAGAATAGTCTTTACCCTTTCCGGATCAGTTTTAATAACTTTCCAGGGTTCGGTATCTGCAAGATATTTATTTCCCAGTCTTGCGAGGTTCATTGCTTCTTTCAGCGCTTCACGGAACCTGAATGTTTCTATGGCTTCTGCGGTATTATCACAGATCCTGCTTATATCATTAAGTATTGTCTCATCATCAGGAGTTAAGGCTGATTTTTCCGGAACTCTGCCATTGTAATAATTTCCGGTAAGGACAAGTGTTCTGTTCACAAAGTTACCAAGTATGGCAACCAGTTCGTTGTTATTACGTGCCTGGAACTCTTTCCAGGTAAAATCATTGTCTTTTGATTCGGGAGCGCTTGCACAAAGCGAGTATCTGAGGGAATCCTGCTTGCCGGGGAATTCCTCAAGATATTCATGAAGCCATACAGCCCAGTTCTTCGAAGTCGAGATCTTGTCGCCTTCAAGATTCAGGAATTCATTTGCAGGTACATTATCGGGGAGAATATAGCTTCCTTCGGCTTTGAGCATTGCCGGGAAAATTATACAATGGAAAACTATATTATCCTTTCCGATAAAATGTATCATTCTGGTATCATTGTCTTTCCAGTATTTTTCCCAGTCGGGTGTGAATTCCCTGGTAGCAGAAATATAGCCTATCGGAGCGTCAAACCACACATATAATACTTTTCCGGCAGCATTTTTTACGGGAACAGGAACACCCCAGTCAAGATCGCGGCTTACCGCCCTGGGCTGTAAACCCTGGTCGAGCCATGATTTGCACTGCCCGTAAACATTTGTCTTCCATTCTTTATGATCTTCAAGGATCCATTTCCTGAGCCATGATTCATATTTGTCGAGAGGCAGGTACCAGTGAAGGGTTTCTTTCAGTACAGGTTTGCTGCCGCTTATAGTCGAATGCGGATTGATAAGATCAGACGGACTGAGCGAAGTTCCGCATCTTTCGCACTGATCACCATAGGCATTCTCATTTCCGCAATGCGGACAGGTTCCCATTATGTAACGGTCGGCAAGAAAAGCACCGGCTTCTTCATCATAGTATTGTTCTGTTATCTTTTCTGTAAATTCACCATTATTGTACAGTTTCAGAAAAAAGTCCGAAGCTGTTTCATAATGAATCTTGTTGGATGTCCTTGAATAAATATCAAAAGCAATTCCAAAATCTTCAAAAGCTTTTTTGTTTATAGAATGATACCTGTCAACAATTTCCTGAGGACTGACCCCTTCATTCCGGGCTTTGAGAGTTATTGGAACACCGTGTTCATCCGATCCGCAGATCGATATTACATCTTCACCCTTTAGTCTCAGATATCTTGTATAGATATCGGAAGGAACATAAACTCCTGCCAGATGACCTATATGGAGAGGGCCATTGGCATATGGCAGTGCAGAAGTGACCAGGTATCTCTTATATTTATTCATGATAATTAGTGATAAACGAAAGGTATTTATAAAAAAGCACAAATATAATAAAAAATGGTGCAAGGGTGCAAAGGTTCAACAGTACAACAGGATTACAACGCAACATATCATTAGAAAGCCATTATACAGAGGAAATGCAGAGAATCACAGAGTTCCACAGATGTAAAGATTAAAACCTGAATTTTCTCAGTGTACCTCATTTGTAATCTCTTTGGAGCTCTGTGTAACTTTGTAAAGCCGCTTCTTTTTTCTCTTATTATCCATTATTTTTACAAATAATCTCTTTAGCAAATGTCAGGGAAAAAAATTCAGCCACTATTTCTTAAATCCGGTGATGAAGTAGCGATTATCACACCATCATGGTCAGTAGATGAGGAAAAGATAAATGACGGTATAAATGTACTTGAGGACTGGGGTTTGAAAGTTCATGTAAGCAGGAATGCACTGAAGAAGGCGGGACCTTATGCTGGTACTGACAGTCAGAGGATTGCAGATCTTCAGGAGGTTACTGATAATAAGAATATCAAAGCTGTAATATGTTCCCGTGGCGGTTATGGTATGATCAGAATAATAAACAGGATAAATTTTTCTGCTTTGAAAAGACATCCTAAATGGTTTGTGGGCTTTAGTGATATAACAGTATTGCTTATCTGGCTGAGCGAAAAAGAAAATATAATGTCGATCCATGGTGAGATGCCCTTGAATTACAGGAGGAAAGAAACGAGCCCAAGGAGCCTTGAGTCATTACATGGTGCCTTGTTTGGTCATGCTGAGTCCATCAGGTGGAATAGTGAATTTCATAGTCCTGCAGAAGTTACCGGTGAAGTTACCGGGGGGAACCTGTCACTTCTTTACAGTCTTATAGGATCTGTAGCAGAGCCAGTGACGCGAGGGAGGATTTTTTTCATTGAAGATACAGGTGAATATTATTACCATCTCGACAGGATGATGTTCTCACTGAAGCTTGCAGGAAAGCTCAGAGGCCTTGCAGCTCTTGTTGCCGGGGGATTCACAGAAATGGAAGAAACGTCAATTCCCTGGGGGAAGAGCAGTGAACAGATAATTGCGGAAGCTGTTTCGGAATATAGATATCCTGTACTGACGGGATTTCCTGCAGGTCATGTTGATGATAACCGTGCGTTTTATATAGGCCGGAAAGCACATATAATAATAAAAGAAGGCGAAGCGGAATTTTCCTGGATATGATAATCAGAAAGCTGAAAGAAGGAGATCAAGGTCTTTTGACAGGATATTGAATTTCTGGCCGAGTGTTTCATTTGTCAGTATCCCGTTATAGATGCAGATACCGCTTCTGTATTCCGGATCACTTTTAAGCAGTTGGGAAATCCCTCCTGAAGCTGCCATGTTTTGAAGCAGTGGTTCGAATATATTGCTTAATGCCATTGAAGCTGTTCTGGCAACCCTTGAAGGAAGGTTCCATGCCGAAAAATGAATTATTCCATGTTTTTCATAAACCGGATCTCTCATAAAGCGGCATTCAGTTGTCTCAATACATCCTCCACGGTCGATACTCAGATCGATTATGACAGCTTTGTTCTTCATAGTCCTCACCATATCTTCAGTAACATAATACCATGGTTTGAGATCTTCGAGCTCAATTGCCCCGATAAGTACATCGGCTGATCTGATGGCTTTTCTGAGTACCTGTGGATGGAACACTGATGTCTGAAGCCTCTGTCCTATGGACGTTTCAATTTTCCTGAGCTGCTGAAGTGATTTATCGAAGATCTTAACCTGTGCACCAAGCCCCAGGGCTGCTCTTGCAGCAAATTCCCCTGCCGTATTGGCACCGAGTATTACTACCTCGGTAGGAGTAACACCGGTAATACCTCCCAGCATCACACCTTTGCCACCATGATGATTACTGAGATATTCCGAAGCCAGCATTATGGATGTAACACCGCTTATTTCACTCATTGATTCAATAACCGGCATGACACCGTTATTATCACGTATCTTTTCAAATGCAATTGCCGTTACCTTTTTTCTTATCAATCCTGTAAGAGCTTCTTCACTGAGCTTCAGAACGTTCAGATATGACATAACCACCTGATTACCTATCAGGTATTCAACCTCTGCCGGAGTGAATGGAGCTACTTTTATAATGACATCGGATGAATATACCCTGGCTGGTGATTCTGTTATGACAGCTCCGTTTTCACTGTAATCTTTGTCGGAATAATTGCAGCCGGCTCCGGCACCTTTCTGGACTATCACTTCGTTGCCGGACTCAACAAGAATATTAACTGCTTCAGGAGTAAGCGCCACTCTTTTTTCGTCGTCTTTTGTGTCAGAAGGTATACCGATTGTTATTCTCCTGAATCTGACAGTGGTTTCCAGATGTTCTTCTTTCGGCATCAGGGCACTGTTCCCCAGATTTATTTTTCCGCTCTTGCTTTTTTCGTTCATCTCAGGAGTAAAGTTGTTGTTTCAAAGGTATAAAAATTGAAATTAGGCGCCAAAAGAATTCCTCATGGCAATTCCAGTATACGTTCGTTCTTTTCTCCCACGCTGATCCTTATTTTGTATGTATCCTGAGGAAGAATATCTTCAATCATTTCAGGCCATTCCATAAAACAGTATGAGCCTGAAGAAAGATATTCTTCTATACCGAAATCGAAAACTTCTTCCTGTTTTTTTATCCTGTAAAAATCAATATGATACAGACATTCTCCCAATGTGTTCCTGTATTCATTCACTATTGTGAAGGACGGACTGCTTCCCTCATCGATAGCTCCCAGTTCATTGCAGATGGCTTTTATTATTGTTGTTTTACCGGAACCGACAGGTCCGTAGAAAGCAAATAACCTTCGCGGTTCGGATATCTTCATCAGCAACTTTACCGTTTCCGGAAGATACTTCTTATGCTTTATGATTATTTTCATTTATTGGGGTTCCACAAGGGCTACCGGAAGAAGCATTTCCTGCATCGATATTCCTCCATGCTGAAAAGTATCTTTGTAATACCCTGCATAATAATTGAAGTTATTCTGATAAACAAAGTAATCCTTGTTACGTGCAAAAATATACCTGCTGCTGATATTTGATTTCGGAAGAAAAGCACTGGCAGGATCATGTAATTCAAAAACATCAGCCGGATTGTAATTGAGATTTCTGCCCATTTTATAGCGCAGATTGGTGGATGTCTTCTTGTCGCCAATTATTTTCACGGGATTCTGGACCCTTATTGTACCGTGGTCTGTACTGAAAATGACCTTTACCTGATAAGAGGCAATTATATTGAGCAGTTCGAACAGTGAAGAATGAATGAACCACGAGCGGACAAGGCTCCTGTATGCAGGTTCATCACCGGCAAGATCGCGGATAAGTCCGATTTCCGTTCGGGCATGCGAAAGTATGTCAACAAAGTTAAAAACAAGTATATTAATGTCGTTCTCAAGCAACTGACGTACTTTATCATTAACCTTTTTTCCTTCCTGGCTGTTGCTTATTTTATGATAAGACCATTTATATTTAAGTCCTTTACGTGCAAGATGCCTTTTGAAGAGTTCTTCTTCAAATTCATTCTTACCCTCTTCCTCGTCTTCATTGATCCAGAACTGCGGCATCATATTGATTATCTGCGAAGGCATCAGTCCGGAAAATATTGCATTCCTGCTGAATTGTGTTGCAGTGGGAAGTATACTGTAGTATATGTCTTCTTCCACTATCCTGTACAACCCGGTCAGTTCTGCTGATATTATCTTCCAGTGATCGAATCGCATATTGTCGATCAGTATGAAAAATAAAGGCTGCCCCGGCACTGTACGCGGAAAGATCTTTGAACTGAACAGGGATGGTGAAAGGAGAGGACTGTTTTTATTCTCCGGATCAAACCAGGAGAGGTAGGTTTTCATAACAAACTTGCAGAAAGAATTGTTTGCTTCATTTTCCTGCATCTTAAGTATTTCAGACATTCCCTGATCAGACGATTTCTCAAGTTCACTTTGCCAGAATACTATCTTACGGTATAGCTCTGCCCAGTCAGTGCATGTTGAAGCTGAAGATATCAAATTTCCTATCCGGCTGAATTCCACTCTGTAATCGGTTGTGGTCTTTTCAGTAACAAGCCGTTTCTGATCAAGTATCTTCTTGATAGCCAGAAGTATCTGTTTAGGCTTAACAGGTTTAATAAGATAATATGCAATGGCAGAACCTATAGCCGCTTCCATTATATCTTCCTCTTCACTCTTTGTAATCATAACAACAGGTATGTCCGTACGAATCTCCCTTATCAGGCGTAATGTTTCGATACCACTTAATCCCGGCATATTTTCATCGAGAAAGATAAGATCATATGATTTCTGTTTCACCAGGTCAAGCGTATCATTCCCGTTTGAACAGGTATCCACATCATAACCTTTTTCCTTTAGAAAAAAGATGTGTGGTTTAAGAGATTCAACCTCATCATCTGTCCATAGTATTCTAATCTTTCTCATTTGAAAGTAAAGTTATTCCGTAAGGTAATTCTCCCTGAAAAAGAGCAGGTACCTTTCGGGATTTTTATCTTTGTTCAGAACCTCAAGATTGTACGGGCTAATAACAAATGTAAACATCTGTTTTCCCGATGAATTTCTGATAAGTGTTTCAGAACGGAACTTTTTATAATAATCCATGGCTTCCGAAAATCCCCTGAAACCGGTAACAGTGATCATAATATACCTGTTATCGACCAGAGTTCCCCCGGTACTGTAATTAAAGTTTGTATAATTGTCAATATTGTAGCTTATTACATCGAAAGTAGCCAGGTTTATGCTGAATCCGGGATCGGAGATGATCAGAACAAAAATATCAGAAGAAGCGGAATCGGCAATGAACAGTTCTTTGGCTATAACAGTCTCTTCTTCAATTTTAAGTTCAGGTGATTTCTCGTTGAGGAATGCAATTATTTCACCGGCCTTTTTACCTTCCTCTGTTGCAGGCCATTGTTTTACCAGTTTGGTAAGTTCATCCCTGAATGCACGTTCATCAGCTATTCTTGCCACAGAATATGCTTTAAGCAACATGAATTTGGGGACAAGGATGTCTTTTTCATATTGTATAAGAGCTTCATCGGTTATTGAAATGGCAGAAGTGAAGTTTTCCGCTCTATATTCATTATAGGCCTGATTATATAGTTGTTCAGCCATTTTCGTATCTGCAAGCTTTTTCTCATAATAATCAGGGTCGGATAAGATCATTGCATATTCAGTTCCAGGGTATTTTTCCAGCAATCTCTGTCTATAAGTTTCAGCTAAAGCAGTATTTGTCTGCTGGTTTGTTTTATAGAGTGTATATAAAGTTTCCGGAATGAGTTCATGTGAAGGGAATCGTTTCAGCAGGTTTTCGAATGATTCATTTGCCCTGATCAGATCTCCTAATTTTTCAGCATAGGCTTTGCCGGCATTAAGATATGCATACGCGATCTTTTCATTTGATATTTTTAGCAGTGAATCTGTAAGGGGCAGGTTCTTAAGATAGAATTCAGGCTTTTTATAGTCTGTTACGATAGCTGCCGTATCTTTTCCTGCCTGTGTTCCTTCTTCTGTTCCGGCACTTAGTTGTCCTGATGGGACAATTGCTTTATTAGCACGTCTCCAGTTGTCTTCCAGCTTTCTGTCTCCATAACGGCGCCTGAATTCTGTTCTTCCAAATGTAAGAGCTGACTGGTTGTAGAAATACCATTTGCCTTCCTGTTCTATATTCCCCTGGAAACGTCTCTCGTTCTCATAATACCTACCCATATTATACCTGTCGGTATAACCGCTTGTTCTTCCTTCAGTTTCTGCCCGGGTAATCTCATTGATTATGTTGGTTATAAATGCGTTTCTTTCAGATTCGGGCATGGCGGCTACTTTCTGGAGGCTGTCTTCATTATGTATTATTATAAGCTGGGAAACAACAGTATTCAAGTCCTGTGATTTGGTCTTCAACGACTGGTATTCAGGATGTTTCTGGTCGAGATAATATACAGTGCTATCATAATATTTCCCGGCAATGATGAAATCGGGTTTGCCGTAATAATAATCGGCAAGAGCCTGGTATGACCTTCCTTTCTGGTTTTGGTTGGATATAGACGAAGAGACAGATTTCCTGAAATATTCAAGCGCTTTATCCTCATTACCTGCCTTCATTGACAAACTGGCGAGAGAATAATATATCTGGTCGTGATAATCAGTGTTTTTTGAATTTTTCAACATCTTTTCAAGCTCTCTCCTTATCTCTCCCGGATTGCCTGAATTAATATCAAATACACCTGCAATATTTATCCTTGCATTGAATTCCACATCATATGGCGGATTCATTTTTACCACTTTTTGGTAAAGTGAGGTTGCGGTGCCTGAGTTACCTATTGTTTCATTGAGTTGGGCAAGAAGATATGTCAACCTGTATTTTGTCTTTTTCCCTGAAACGAATTCCAGTGCTTTTTCAAGTGGGATGATAGCTTCAGAAAATTTTTTTTGCTTAATATAGAGATCGGCAAGTGTTGTATAATACATTCCCTTCAATTGCCGGGATGATTCATTTTCAGTGTCAATTTCATTAAGAATACGGTAAGAATCAATGTATTTCCCGGTTTCATTGAAGATTCTCGCAAGCCACACAGAAGCTTCTTTCCTGACCATGGGATCGTTCGCTTCGTTGATCGAATAGTTTAAAACGGCTTCGGCTTCGTTGAATTCATGCTTAAAAAACCGTGATTTCCCTATAAGTAGATAGCTGTCATCAACCCATTCATTATATTCTTTACGTTTAAGAAGATCTGTATCAGCAGGTGTCGGTTTACGCTTATCCTTTATTTCTGGTCTTGCAGTTATTGACTTTAGCGAGATCAGCTTTGAAGCTTTCATGATGGCCTGATCCATATCAGAGCGGCAGAGAGCGGCTGTAGAAGGATCACTGTATTCAAAGATATTCAGCAATTCTGCATAATCATCAGTATATCCGTTGGAAACTTTCAAAACACCTCTTTTAAAACTTTCATAGCCATTAAAATAAATATTATATCTGGAAGTCAGACTATGGTAAAATCTTGTAGTACTGGTGTTCTTTTCCACCGAGCAGTTTACCGGGATAAATATTATTCCCAGCATTACCAGATATGTATATGTTTTAAGTGAAGACAATAGCTGACTTTTAATACTATAAACTGACTAGCCCATCGTATAGTATTTCAAAGGTAATGAAAATTGGCAAGTTGTAAATGTTAAACGGAAATAACTCCTTTTATTTCCGGAACTTCTTTGATTATCGCTTGTTCAACTCCCGCTTTAAGAGTCTGCATGGCATATGGACAACCATGGCATGCTCCGGTGAGTTTGACCTTAACTGATAAATCTTCTGTAACTTCCAGCAATTCAATACCTCCTCCGTCCGACTGAAGATATGGTCTTATTCTGTCAAGAGCTTTAATTACACGTTCTTTTACGGTTAAAGTATCTGACATGACTGATATTTTTATTTAAATTAATTATAAATAGAGGGCAATGTTACGATTTTTTTCGTTTAGTACAAAACAGGGAAGTAATAAGTACTTAGAGTGAGCCAGAGTTTGGAGTACTTAAAGTTAAGGATTCAGGTCATTTTAATTCAGCTATGACAGACTTTTAAGTTATTTGGCTGTTCAGCTTTTTTACCCCTACCATTAATTGCATTAGTGAATACTTATGCATAAAATCTGAATATAGGTTTATCTGCTGGTTATGATAATGTAAATATTCATGTAATACCTGAGTTGTCTAGCTTAGTTAAACAGCCGTATGGTCATAGGAAAATTACAGCATTTCGTATAGAAGCAGAGTTGTACGTTGGATAAATTTATACAATCAATATATACAGTTTAAATTGTGTATTAGAATTCAAACTATTGAATTTTAGCTTAATTTCGGAATCCAATGTATTAAGTGTAAAAGCCGGAGGCCTTGACCACATTCAGCCGGTAATCATAACAATTTAATATTTGTTTATTTATCAAGGGATTATTTCCGGCAGCAGATGGTCAATTATATCCGGCGTTAAGTGGTTATGGTTACCGGCTTTCCCAATTGAGTTAACGCCGGGTATACAAACAGCTGATTTGCACATTGGAATGAACATTTGTCGTAAATATTGCTGAATTAGTTGTGCATTACGTATCTTTGTATGAAATAGTACATCTAAGCAATGAGAACACTTTACCAGAAATTTGAAACGCTTTTACAAAATACGACTTCAGACTTTAAGCGTTATTTATACGATAAAGTATCATGGAATAGTCGGATGACAGGAATAATTGGTGCTCGTGGAGTCGGTAAAACCACGATGATTTTGCAATATATCAAGGAAAATTTAGGCAGCAAAAAAGCCTTATATGTATCGGCAGACGATATGTATTTCGGTGAAAACAGACTTATTGATCTGGCTGATGACTTCTATAAATCCGCCGGAGAATTTTTGTTTATTGATGAAATACATAAATATGCCGACTGGTCACGTGAATTAAAAAATATTTACGATTCATTTCCTGCCTTAAAAATCGTCTTCACCGGTTCTTCTGTACTTGATATACTTAAAGGTTCGGCAGATCTGAGTCGCCGTTCTATAATTTACAAACTGCATGGACTCTCATTCCGGGAATATTTAAAATTATTTCATAATTACGAAGCCGAAGTTTATTCACTGAAACAAATAGTCAATAACGAAGTGAAGCTTACCGATATTAAACATCCATTACCATTGTTTAATGACTATTTGAAAAGGGGTTACTATCCTTTCGGACTT
>CAZPMM010000030.1:0-10463 GCA_964587405.1 uncultured Rikenellaceae bacterium | reverse complement strand
TTTTACTTCTACCTGGGGAGTAACATTTTCAAGAGCCTGCCTGAAAATCTCAAGAGGAGATTTCCCTTCCTCTTTCAATTTATCACCAACTATTTCGAGTGAGTCGTAGAAAATCTTATAAGCTGTATTCTTCTTGCCATTAAACATAAGATTATTCACAAACCTTGTTACAAACGGATCATTAAACTTTGGATCCGGTAGCAGAATCCTCTTCTTCGGTTTAACTTTTCTCATTATCTTATACCTTTTATGTTACTTCTTATGTTACTTCTTTGGCCTTTTAGTTCCATATTTTGATCTCCTCTGGGTGCGGCCGTCAACTCCGGACGTATCCAGTGCTCCACGGATCAGATGATACCTTACACCGGGAAGATCCTTTACCCTTCCGCCTCTTATGAGTACTATAGAGTGTTCCTGAAGATTATGACCTTCTCCAGGAATATAAGCATTCACTTCTTTCTGGTTCGTAAGCCGGACCCTGGCAACCTTCCTCATTGCTGAATTGGGCTTCTTCGGTGTTGTAGTATATACACGCACACATACACCCCTTCTCTGAGGACATGAATCCAGAGCAGGAGCTTTACTCTTATCTATTAGCCTCGTCCTGCCTTTTCGTACTAACTGCTGTATTGTCGGCATATTTCCAGTTTTTTTATTAAATTTTACTTAAAAAATTGGTTTGCAAAGGTATTTATTTTATTAATAAATCAATAAGTATCATATTATATTTTTTTAAACCAGATAATATTTCATACCATATCCCTCACCAGACGATCATTACAGAACTTCTGAACCAACATTTTCCAATTATCTGTACTAACTTATCGTAAGTTATTAACAGGTAACTTCCCGGCCTTTCCCAATGAAAACCTCTTTTGTAAACTTACATCTGAAAGAAAAACCGGTACTCCTGCATTTCAAAAAACTGGTGCAAAGGAAATAAAAATTTTGTAATTATGACTGCTTCCTTAATCAGTTTTTAAAAAATTATTAATTTTGTCAGCCCCAAAATGGGAATTATTTAATAATAAAAGAAAAACAATTCATATAACAACAAAGGACACAAAGGAAATTACAAAGAATACGAGATATAATATTTAATATAAGTACTAATATGATTCCGGCAGGAAATTAGTTACGGATTAAAGAGAAGAAAATAAATAAATCCATAAGCCAATTAATAAATCATAATCATGAAGACATACAAGACTGACCAGATAAAAAACATTGTACTCCTGGGTAATTCAGGATCAGGTAAGACTATTCTCGGGGAAGCGATGCTTTTTAACGGCGGCGTAATTGAAAGAAGAGGAACTATTGAAGGGAGAAACACTGTTTCCGATTATCGCCCGATAGAACAGGAAAACGGGAACTCAATCTATTCAACCGTACTTTATACGGAATACCTTAATAAAAAAATAAATATCCTTGACACCCCCGGTCTTGATGATTTCAGTGGGGGTGTCATATCCTCGCTTAATGCGGCCGACCTTGCATTAATGGTAATTAATGTTCAGAACGGGGTTGAGGTTGGTACGGAAATTCATTTCAGACATGCCGAAAATGTCAACAAGCCTATGGTTATGGTTATCAACGGTCTGGACCATGAAAAGGCAAATTTTGAAAAATCTATAGAAATGATGAAGGAAAGACTGAGCAATAATCTGGCAATTGTTCAGTATCCTTTAAATGAAGGTGTCGGATTTAATTCGGTTATTGATGTCCTAAGGATGAAAATGCTTCGTTACGGCAAGGACGGAGGCAAGGCTGAGATACTTGACATTCCTGCCGATCAGGCAGACAAAGCTGCTGAACTTCATAATGCACTCGTTGAAAAAGCTGCTGAAAGCGATGAAGCCCTTATGGAACTTTTCTTTTCCAATGATACACTTTCCGAAACCGAAATAAGAAAAGGAATTGCCAAAGGTATAATTTCACGAGGTATGTTCCCTGTTTTCTGTATATCGGCAAAAAATAACACAGGCATTGACTCACTGATGGAGTTTATTATAAATGAGGCACCTTCAATTACCGATATGCCCGCTCCCAAAAACAGCAAAGGGCAGACGGTCAAAGCCGACCCGGCAGGCCCTGCTTCAGTTTATATCTTTAAATCATCGATCGAAGAACATATTGGTGAAATCAATTTTTTCAGGGTCTATTCAGGTAAAATAACAGAAAACCTGGATGTACTGAATACAAGCTCCGGCACAAAAGAAAGATTGTCTCAGTTGTATATATGTGCCGGTAAAAACAGAACGAAAGTTCCGGAACTGAATACCGGAGATATCGGTGCCCTTGTAAAACTCAAGAATACAAAAGCGGGACATACACTTAATGCACCGGGTAATGACTGGACATACGAAGGTATCATATTCCCCAATCCAAAATACCGGACTGCAATCAAAGCACAGAGTGAGAGTGATGACGAAAAACTTGGAGAAGCACTCAATAAAATACATCTTGAAGATCCAACAATAATAGTCGAATATTCGAAAGAACTTAAACAGATTATTGTCCACGGACAGGGTGAATATCATCTCAATATAATGAAATGGCATCTTGACAATATTTACAGGATTCCTACCAACTTCAATCCTCCCAGGATACCATACCGTGAAACAATCACAAAAGCAGCACAGGCCGACTACAGACACAAAAAACAGTCAGGAGGTGCAGGACAGTTTGGTGAAGTTCACCTTATCATTGAACCATATGTTGAGGGTTCTCCTGAACTTTCGATTCAGAAATTCGGTGGTAAGGAGATCAAACTTTCTGTCAGAAGCAAGGAAGAGATCGATCTGGACTGGGGAGGAAAACTTATATATGTGAACTGTATTGTCGGAGGATCGATTGATGGACGTTTTATGCCTGCTATATTAAAAGGTATAATGGAAAAAATGGAAGTCGGACCACTAACAGGTTCTTATGCACGTGATATAAGGGTTTATGTCTATGATGGTAAAATGCACCCGGTTGACTCCAATGAAATATCCTTCAGGCTTGCAGGCCGTAATGCATTCAGTATGGCTTTTAAGAATGCTAGTCCGAAGATTCTTGAACCTATTTATGATGTTGAGATCATGGTGCCTGCCGACAGGATGGGTGATGTTATCAGTGATCTTCAGGGTCGTCGTGGAATGGTACTTGGAATGAGCAGTGAAAAAAGATTTGAAGTGATTAAGGCAAGAGTTCCTCTCGCCGAAATGAATAAATATTCCACAGCTCTCAGTTCACTAACCGGAGGCCGTGCAATGTACACAATGAAATTCTCGGAATATGCACAGGTTCCCGGTGATATTCAGGAAGCTGTTATCAAAGCATATACCGAAGAAGAGGAAGAGGAATAAGAAGCAAATCTTCTAAAGATTTATTTTCTCAGTTTGTAATTGCAGAATTATATTAACATTCTAAAACGTTTTCTGTATTCCGACGGGGAAAGTCCGGTAATTTTCCTGAATTGCTTGTTAAAATGACTTATATTATTGAATCCACTATTTAAACCGACTTCAAATATGCTAAGGTCAGGATCCATTAATAACTTACATGCAAAATCCACCTTGATCTGATTAAGGTATTCAAAAATAGTGAAACCCATATTCATCCTGAAAAAATTACATAATGCCCCTTTTGTCATATGCACCATGTCGGCAATCTGCTGCAGCTTTATCTCTTTCAGGTAATTATTCATTATGAATTCATGGATCATTGATATACGCTTGCTTCCTGTATTAAGTCGTTTCCTTAAGTATTCCGAACTGGCTAAAAAGATATTATTTACACTTTTCCCGATTATATTCATAAGTTTAAAAAAGTTCAACAGCCTGTCAAAACTATCCAAATATGGCAGCTGAAGCATTATTTCACTTGTTTCATTCAAAGTTTGTCCCGTAATTTGTATCCCTCTCTCCGAATAATTAAGGGCACAGCAAACATACTTAAATTCAGGAAGCCCTAACAAATGCTGGCATAAAACATCTGAATCAAACTGAAGTACCACCATTTCAAGGAATCTGTTGGACGGATTCCATGAATCTTTATCAGCAACCCAAACATGTGGAAGTCTGGGACCAATAAAAACCAAATCCCCGGGCTGAAACTCAACGATAGAGTCAGCAACAATCCTTTTCCCGGAACCTTCAGTTATAAAACTGATCTCGTAATTATTATGATAATGCCAAGTACTTTTCTCAAGATTATCCTGAAAAACTCCTATAAAAAAGGACTCGTCTTCAATGAAAACCAATTTCTCTAACTGAGCATTCATAAATCCAACACTATATAAACAAAATTATAATTAAATTATGAATATAGCATTATGATTATAAAAGTTTACTGTAATTTATGTCAGCCCTTTAAAAACTCTGAATACCTAGGTTAAGTACTTTTCCTGGTTTGATCATTAATAGCTTAATTACGATTGGCTTTTTTTCTGCACCAATTTGGTATTTCCTCCAGCAGCCAGTGTCAGATCCATATTACGCTTGTTGGTTTTCCATGCACCTTTTGTAAAATCAGGTATCTCGATAGGATATGATTTATTATTTACAGACCATTCACTTAAAGGTAAAACCGAGCTCCAGGAGACTGCATCATATACATCCATATCAAGAGGCAGTCCATTATGAAGACAATCTATCATTCTCCATAACATAAGCATATCTCCGCCAAATTCTGAACCGCTCTCTTTTGTGATCTCCCCCATTTTTTTAAGTAATTCTGGAGTATATTTTACCTCCAAGTCAGCATACTCTTCAGGAGATACCCAACGTCCCTGTTCATCTGAGATGCGTGCCGGCCTGGGATGCTCAAGAGCTGATCTTAATGTTCCACATATTTCCTGCTTAAGAGTTGACGGACGTACCGTGGTTGCATCATGCTGGGCTATAATTGTACGCCCCTGGGATGTTTTGATGATTGAATTATTAATATTACCTCTGAAATCCTTTTCGGCATATGGTTTATAGAAATCATCCTTAGATGCCAGTTCTTTGGCTATTTCTCCCATTTTGAAATCTTTACTCTCGACTGACACGAGGAAATCCAGTTTGTCGCCCCTGTTTATATCCATCATCAGACACAGCCATTCAAATCCATGGATCGGATAAATATTTCCCTTTCTGTTAGCATATTGTTTCAGCCACCACATATCCCAGTACATTTCTTTTGAAAAATTGTTCCTGATCTTATTGGCTATGTATCCGCCTTCCCCATGGACCATATCTCCGAAGAATCCTTGCCTTGCCATATTAAGTGTTCTCATCTGAAATCCGTTATAAGCATAATTTGCCATCATCATGCAGTGTCTGCGGGTTCTTTCGGCTGTTTCAACAAGCTGCCAGCATTCTTCAATAGTTGCAGCAATGGCAACTTCCGAGGCTGCGTGTTTTCCCTGTTCCATAGCATACACGGCCATTTTTGCATGCATATACCAGGGTGTCGTAATTATGACGAGATCAATATCTTTTTGTTCGCACAATTGTTTCCATGCATCTTCGTCATCGGTATATAATACAGGATTATGAATTGTCCCTTCCAGTCTTTTTTTTGCAGCTTCAGCCTTTTCCGGACGCACATCGCATAAGCCTCTTATCTCAACGCCTTCAATACGGCTAAGGTTATTCATATGACCGGGACCTCTATTGCCTAGTCCAATTATCCCCACACCTACAACATCTATCTTCGGTGCAGCAAAGCCGGCCATATTATACTTCTGGACATGTGACTGTTCAAGTTCTTTGAATTTCTTATCTCCTGCCTGTTCCTTTTCTGAACCTTGACCGGATGAACAACTAGTAAGAATATTGCCACCGGCTACAGCAATTCCTGCTGCACCGGTCAATTTTATAAAATCTCTCCTTTTGGTTTTCATAGTTATGAGCTTTAAAGTTGGTTATAATTGTTAATATAAATTCAACATGCTAATCTTTAATACGATACATTATTAGTACTGCCCAGCAAAATCATCAGCATACTGATTAATTTCATCATCAGACAGATCACTTCCTGAATTGACAATTAACCTAAATCTGAAAGTTGCGGATTTTTCTGCTGGAATGCTGAAATTCATAACATCTTTCCCGTTTGAATATGTACCGGCTCCAAGAGGATTAGCCAGTAATAATCCGTATCCCCTGGTATGCCAGTAGGTAGGAGAACCGGGATTTTTGGGATGGTCTATCATAACCACTGAGATCTTTTCTTTTCCTATGTTGCCGTAAAGGTTGACCCATCTTCCGCGTGTGGCATAGACAGCTTCACCTGTTATTCCTTCGCTGCTCCTGTAATTACCGCTTATTCCCTCATTTGACATTTTTTTCACAGTTTCCGGATTACCCTGGGCATCAGTAAGGATTAGCTCTTCTAGGGATGGCATTTCCAACTGACGCGCTACACGAATTCCAAATCCTCCTTCCTTTGTATCTTTCATTTCCACATCGCCTCCGGTCGCTGTCAGAGTTGTGATCCGGTCAATTATTCTCTTCTGTCCTTCTGCAATAAAATGATATTCTGTCCTTTCAGCAAGGAGCTCTTTCCCTGATGGATCAATCCAGCTCTCACGTGCTACCAGAAGCCCTTTACCTTTCGATCCTCCTGACATCTTTTCAATACTTACATGATTGATCGTACCATATCTGTCCTTTCTTTCTGCAGGTATTGCTGTTGAGTTATTCCAAAAATCATAGCCGTTGACATGACCATAATTAAAGCATAAACCAATCTGATGCGGATGATCAACACGTTCTCCGGATCTGGGATTTAAAGGATATCCCCTTGCCACATCGGTACCTGCCGAAGTCATTATCGGACAAAGAACGGGTTTCTTGATATCAAGTACCACCGGGTCATGCCACCGGTATGAAGTAAATAATTGTCCTCCGGCCATAACATCTATCCTCTTTTCAGTATCATTTTTAACAAATTCTATTTTCAGTTTTGTTTTCTTTTTTTTTCCTTCCTTATCGGATCCTGTACCACAAGAAATAAGGAAAAAAGCCAGTATCAGGATCAGAGTTGCTGATAATTGATTCATAGTTTCTCAATATTTAAAAATCATAAAATCTAACCGAAAAAATATATTAATACAAAATAATAAAATTCATTTACCAGGCTACCTCAGGTACTTCGTATGCTTTACGGTAGACGCCCTTGACTATTTCATTGGCTTTTTGATTGTTCCTGATACATTCACGTTCAGAATCGCATTCAAGCCATGGGCCCAATATGGATGTATTAGGATCCACACCAAGACCATTCAGGTAATTCACATAAATATTATACATCTCCTGCCAACATACAATATCCCCATCACCTACCTGTTTTCTTTGTTCTGCAACTGTGGCAGTTTTTCCGAGCCTGTATGAAATGTTACCTGCATGACAAATATTCGTGGAACGATGCCCTTCCATGATCTCGGCATTCAGATCTTCTCTTTTGCCGCTTCGCAATGCATTGATAAAATTGGCATAGTGATCTTCCCGCCCTGAAAAAGACCGTATTTTGTTACCTTCCCGGTCAAATGCTTCGGTACGTAAAGTATAACCTCCTTCACATTGGATACAGACACCCACACCATTAGCTCCTCTGAAATCGGGTTGTGTGTTCCATTTTTCAGGTGTAAGGTATTCTTTTGATTTTGGCAGGTTATAAACAACATAAAGAATTGGTACCTCAGGGTAATCATAACATATTATTTGTGTATTGGGTACATCTCCTGCGTCATCGAAAAGGAAGCGTCCCCCGATGCTCATTGTCCGGCGTGGCAGACCTGTATAACCAAGTATCCAGCGGGCTATATCCACTTCATGTACTCCCTGATTTACGGATTCGCCATCACCTTTATCCCACGTAAAACTGCAATCATACTGTATTTTATTCCTGTAAATTGGTCCGTTGTCGGCATACCCGCACCAGAGGTCATAATCGAGATTTTTCGGAATAGGAAGTGGTTCTGTTCGTTTGCCGATTGACTGTCTGGGCTTGCTACAGAAGCAGGTAGCATAGAGAATTTTACCCAGATGTCCCTCTTTGAGCCATTGAGTCAGTTCTACATAAGCTCTGATCGATCTGTTTTGTGTTCCTACCTGGACTATACGGTCATATTTCCGTGCCGCATTGACCATCTGTCTTCCCTCCCATATAAAGTGCGCCAGTGGTTTCTCGACAAATACATGACGACCTGTTTCACATGCCCAGATTGTTGGTAATGAATGCCAATACTGCATTGTGGCAACTGAAACCACATCAAAATCCTTGCGTTCCATTAATTTCCGGACATCAACAACCTCAACCGGTTTATAATTGAAACTAGTTGCTACTTTTTTTGCGGCAGCTGACATCCTCTCACGGTCGGGATCACACACTGCTACTATTTTCACACCATGCAGCCTCCCAAACGATGGGATATGAGAACCCGTACCCCGGCCTCCACACCCAACCAACGCAATCCTGATCTCATCATTTGCACCGACAACTGAAGCATAGGATCCGGAACGGAATCCCATACCTCCAATTACAACTCCGGCAGCCCCTAGTGTGCTTTTTTTTATAAAATTTCTTCTCTTTGTCATAGGTAAATCCTTAATACCAAATTAAAATCACATTATAACACTGACCTGAAATTTCATTGCTACTGAAAATTATCATTTAACAGGACCTGCAAGATATTCCTTCTTTAAATCCTCCACTGTTCTGAAGATTTCAAGCACTTTCGCGTCTTCAACCTTGTCGTCCATATTAATGCAACACACACCTGTAAGATATGGATTATCTGATTCTTTTACCAGCTTAGTAATCGTTTCCTTTATTTCTGAATTTGTCTGATTGATAATTTCTACCGGACTCAAACGTATATTAAGGAAAGTGCCGGGTAAATTCTTTCTCAGAAATTTAACATCACCTCCCCATCCGACATCAAGAAAATCTAAATTGGGGATCTTTGCGAAGCTTTGAGCCATCCTGTGAGGATCAATTCCACAGTAATGAACACCAAAAGGGCGGAATCTTTTACTCCAGTCAATATCGAACTGCAAAAGGAAATTATCATAATCATCAACCGAGATCATTGTATGCGAACACTCTGAATGCAGAAATACAGGTTTTATAAGGTGGTATACCAAACGGTTTACTGACAGAGATGTGGTTCCTGTCTCTCCGGCAATAAAAGTTGTAAATCTTTCAATTATCCGGGCGATGTCCTTCAAGTAATTCCTTGTTTCTTCAGGTCTGTCATAAAAATCAATAAAAATCTTTTCTGATTGAAGATCAAGTGCACTGTTAAGTATGCCACCCCAGTTAATATCCCCGTACAGATATCCGTATTTACTCTTTAATTTATCCAGGAGGTGTTCCAGTTTTTTAAATACAGGTGTTCTGAAAATGTCAGCAGTGTAGATTTTAAGTTCCTCATGATATGCAGGATAAACCTGGGGAGGTGCATCTTCAAAATAATCGATCCTGCACCCCAGAAGTTCCGAAACTAAATATCCTGCTGCATTATGAACTGCTCCAATCACAGGCAGTTCCTTATCCCTGTCCCTTCCCAGACCGAACATCCCGAACCTGTTATAAAGTTCATTTTCCATCTTTTTTTCAGCTTCCACACGTTTCAGGGGATTGTAAAAAAAATCCTCATCAAAGGTTATCCCAGTATGCTTGTACCACCATGAAGGATGGAAAACTACTTCCACAGGTAAAAATGCTTCTTCAAAATACGGATTCTTTAAATAATTACTCATAATCAACAATTTACTAAAAGATTGTCATAAAGGAAAGGACTATTGTAATATTATTTTTCGTTTCTGTAATTTGCGAATGCATCAGCAATATTTGCTTCAGCAGGATCACCTCCATGAACCAATACACGGTAACGGAAAGATAATTTCTCTCCGGCTCTCAGAAAGATATTCTTGCCGTTTTCGGGCCAGTTCATGACAGCAGGAGAAAAATGTCCGTAATCGCGTGTAAACCAGGTAGCTGGATACCAGGGATTTGAAGGATGCTGTAAAATTGCCAGACCTTCGACAATATTCCCGCGTTTCCCATAGTAATCTATCCAGGCAGTCTTTTTTCCGAACGTCCCTTTTTCATTTTTACTGCCTTCGGCATTGACCATTGTCCCGCCATTCTGGACTATAAGATCGGTTGCCATCCTCGCACTGAAAAGAGAATGACCAGTTTTTTCGAAAGTGACATCGATAAGTGCCTGAATGGTGATCTCAAAATCTATCTGACGTATGGTAGCTGAAGGGGCAGTAATAATTATCCTGCGTGAATCCTTAACTGGGGACTGTGCTCCGGGACGGCTCCAGATACATTCGTCAGTAATAATTACAGTATCTCCTCCCTGTCTGATTATTTCTGCATTTACAGAAATTATCCTGCCGCGGTCTAGTCCTTCCTGCCAGTAATTTCCTCCATTTACTGCATCAAATGCAAAATAAAGGGATGAGTGATGAGGATAT
>CAZPMM010000029.1:0-10623 GCA_964587405.1 uncultured Rikenellaceae bacterium | reverse complement strand
CGGGTACTGTCTCTCAAGGGACAGCTCAGATCGGCTTACCAGTTGGGCGATGCCAGAAAAACAATCGCAACCGTGGATAAAATAACCAGAAGTACAGGTATCCCTGAAGAACTGATGAGAGAAGCTGTATTTATGAGGGCAAAAGCCAATTACAGCCTGAACAGTTTTGACGAAGCTCTTGCTGATTTCCGCCGGACAGCCGGGGAAGTCGTAAGTTCAGAAGGTGCTGAATCGAAATACAGAATAGCCGAAATACTTCTTATGAGAAATCAGACTGATGAATCGGAAAAAGTAATTCAGGAGTTCATCGATCAGAAATCACCTCACCAGTACTGGATGGCAAGAATGTTCCTTTTATTGTCTGACATTTCAATGAAAAAAGGTGATATGCTTCAGGCCAGAGCAACTCTGGAAAGTTTAAGGGATTACTATACTGTTAAAGATGATGGTATCCTCAATGAGGTAAGAACAAAGCTCGCAGCACTGAATCAGAATAATCAATGAAAAGATAATACTTTAAAATGATGAAACCCACATGTATCAAATGCATAAACACGTATTTATATAATTTTCAGTCATGTGCGGTTCCCCCACTTGAGCGGGACAGGCATCATACCGTTAAAATCAAAATTATATTATAATGAAAAGAGTATTTTTAAATATATTCCTCATTCTCCTGACTGCGATTTATGTATTTCCTCAGGATAAAGAGATGAAAAGGGAGGTTACACTATATAATCCTTATATACCTTCTCTGGCTGATTTCAGTAAGAAAAGTTCCCTTCCTGTGATTACTGACACAACTGTTGTTAAACCTGTGTTTACTTATACCATAAATACCAATCCATACAGCCCCGAATATTCAATAAGTCCGATAAAGGCAGCTACTATGGTACCTGATCCTCTGGAAAAATTGTACAAAAGCTATGTAAATCTGGGTATGGGTAACTATCTGTCGCCCCTGGCCGAAATAAGTGTTACAAATGAACGTTCTCGTGAAGGGATATACGGATTATATGCAAAACATTTTTCGACACATGGTAAGGTGAAACTTCAGAATGATGAAAGAGTGTTTGCCGGATATATGGATAATGACATTTCCCTTTTCGGAAAAAAGTTTTTCTCCGATAACTATCTCGAAGGTTCAGTTGATTATTCACAGAAAACAAGATATGCCTACGGTTATGATACCAGTATAGTCGGATATGTGCCGGATAAGAAAGATATCCGGATGCCGTACAACAGATTAGGTGCTGCTTTATCATTTACATCACTTACACTCGATTCTTCTGATTTTTCTTATGATTTCGACGTGGATTACAGCTATTTCTTCAGTAACAGGAGTCTTTCGCAACATAATGTTGGAATTTCAGGATTTATGGCTAAATCCTATAAGGATTTTTACTTGGGAGCAGGCCTTGGAATGGATTTCTACAGACCTTCAAAGGATATCTCTGAAAGAATGAAATATGTGGTCGATATTGCTCCATTTATTTCAAAAAGAACTTCACAATGGAATTTTAAACTGGGAATACAAATGCTTCTCGATAAGGATACCACTTCATCAGTTAAATTTCATTTCTATCCCGATGCCAGATTCGGATTCAATATAGTTCCGACTTATATAGATTTCTTTGTGAATCTGAAAGGCAGATTGGAAAAGAACACACCTGAAAAGATAATTGAAGAGAATCCTTTCCTGCTTCGCGACGGTACCCTCTTTACACTTCCGAATACAAGTCATCAGCTGATCTTTTCCGGCGGATTGAAAGGACAAACCGGGGTCGGAGGAAATTATGTGGTTTCAGCTTCATATTCAATGATAAGCGATATGTTGTTCTTTTCCAATCTGGTTTTCGATGATCATCTCTTTGAACCTCAGGTGGGAAATCATTTCCTGTACTTACAGGACGACGCTGAATTGTTTAATCTTCATGCTGAAATCAATGGCATGATAGGAGACAAGATTACTTACTCGGGAAGCGCCAACTATTACAATTATAAACTCAGTGCGAATGAATATCCCTGGAGTAAACAACCATGGGATGCAAAAACAGGTTTTAAATACAATCTCAGGGACAAGATTATTGCAGGTATTGAACTGACATCACTGGGCAAACGAAAATTTTTAGTGCAAAAAAATGATATTTTCCTGCCACCCGAACAATATGTCTTTAAATCCCCTATGCATGTTAATGCAAACCTCAGTGCAGAATACAGGTATACAAAAATCCTTTCTTTCTGGGTTAAAATAAATAATATTGCTTTCAACCGTAACTATGACTGGGCATTCTATCCTACCCAGAGGTTTATGTGTATGGTCGGACTGACCTATAGTCTGTAGAAAATTAATTCGAAAGAAAAAACAGCAAGTTAACACCTTCCGGAAAACAGGTACAAAAGAGATCAACGTATTAAAATACGTATTTTAATACATATTATAATACGTAGTTAATGATGCTGTTGAAGCTTGTTAATTACTTGGTCAAATTGTGCAAAAAATGAATTGTTTTTTCAATGATGAATCATTATAATGTTGTATATTTGCGCTGATAATTAATAGGCATGGAATCAGTTATTTATCACACTTAAGGAGAGGGTTTGTGTGCTGGTGGTCTTAAGGAAATTCCGGTTTTTTCCCCGAAAAATTATCTTGTAAGTCAAGCCAAAGAGAAGAGCAAATGATTTCTTTCAGGAGAAGTGTGATTTCAGGTAAATAACAGATCCCTATAAAAAGTTGATAATTTATATGAACGAAGAAAAAAACAAATTGCAGGATGGTCAGGAATACTCAGCAGATAGTATTCAGGTTCTTGAGGGTCTTGAAGCAGTAAGGAAAAGGCCTGCAATGTACATAGGCGATATCGGCACCAAGGGGCTTCATCATCTTGTTTATGAAGTTATTGACAATTCAATTGATGAAGCGTTGGCAGGTTTCTGCGGCAGGATTGATATTATTATTCACGAAGACGGTTCTGTATCGGTAGCAGATGACGGAAGAGGCATACCTACAGGAATAATGGAAAAAGAGCAAAAATCCGCACTGGAAGTTGTTATGACTGTTCTTCATGCAGGAGGTAAATTTGACAAGGGTTCCTATAAAGTGTCGGGCGGTCTGCATGGTGTTGGAGTTTCCTGTGTAAATGCTCTGTCTTCAGAACTTACCGCAACCGTCTGCCGCGAAGGCAAAATATTCAGACAAATATACAGGAAAGGGAAACCTGTTACTGCGGTCGATATCGTTGGAGAAAGTGACAAATCGGGTACTTTGATTACTTTTAAGCCTGATGATACTATTTTCCAGACACTCGATTTCAACTATGAGATACTTGCAGCAAGATTGAGAGAACTGGCTTTCCTGAATAAAGGAATTCTCCTTACTCTTAAGGATATGAGGGAACTGGTTGAAAACGGTAACGGAGGAAACCCTCTCTATTCTGAGTTTCATTCGGAAAACGGTCTTTTGGAATTTGTACAGTACCTCGATTCAAACAGGGAAAGAATAATTGACAACCCTATTCATATCAATTATGATAAGGCAGAATTTCCTGTTGAAATTGCACTTCAGTATAACAGTTCTTTTTCAGAAAATGTACATTCGTATGTAAACAACATAAACACTATTGAGGGGGGAACTCATCTGGCCGGCTTTCGCAGGGGGCTTACAAGAACTTTGAAAAAATATGCCGAAGATTCCGGTGCTGCGGCAAAGCTGAAATTCGATATAAACGGTGATGATTTCCGTGAGGGTCTGACAGCTATTATTTCTGTCAAAATGGCAGAACCTCAGTTTGAAGGACAAACAAAAACAAAACTGGGTAATTCTGAGGTGATTGGTGCAGTGGATCAGGCTGTGAGCACAATGCTGACAAATTATCTTGAAGAGAATCCCAAGGATGCAAAAGTTATTGTACAGAAAGTTATTCTTGCTGCAACAGCACGTCATGCTGCTCGTAAGGCAAGGGAACTGGTACAGAGGAAAAATGAGTTTTCGGGTTCCGGACTGCCCGGTAAGCTGGCCGACTGTGCCGACAGAGATCCTGCAAACTGCGAAATATACCTTGTTGAGGGTGATTCTGCAGGAGGAACAGCAAAACAAGGACGTGACAGAAAGTTTCAGGCAATCCTGCCTCTTCGGGGAAAGATACTGAATGTCGAGAAAGCAATGCACCACAGAATTTATGAGAGTGAAGAGATTAAGAATATTTTTACAGCTCTGGGTGTAAATATAGGAACCGATGATGACAGCAAAGCTCTTAATACTTCAGGTCTCAGATATCATAAGATAATAATAATGACTGATGCCGATGTTGACGGTTCACATATTACCACTTTGATAATGACTTTCTTTTTCAGGTACATGCAGGATCTGATAAGAGGAGGGAACCTTTTCATTGCAACTCCTCCCTTATACCTTGTCAAAAAAGGTAAAACCGAGAAGTATTGCTGGTCGGAAGAGGAAAGAGTGGCAGCAGTGAAAGAACTGGGTCAGGGAAAAGATTCATCAGTTTCAGTACAACGTTACAAGGGGCTTGGTGAAATGAATGCAGAACAGCTCTGGAATACAACAATGAATCCCGAAACAAGAACATTGAGGCAGGTTACAATAGAAAGTGCAGCAGAAGCCGATCATATTTTTTCAATGCTAATGGGTGATGAGGTACCTCCAAGAAGGGAGTTCATAGAAAAACATGCCAGGTATGCGAGGATAGATGCCTAATATGCTTTCACTCAAACACCGAAAAGCCTGCGTTTGATTTCAACAGCATTGCTCTGACAAACTTCACTGCAACAGAAGCATCTAATACATTTACTGTCGGTTAGTACAATGTGATTTTTCTTTTCACGATGCATTTTAATAGCATTCTGCGGGCAAATTTTTATGCATTCCCTGCAACCTGTACAATTTCTGTGGATGAAAACAGGTCTTCTTTGCAGACGTCTTATACGTTTCAGCCTGTTATAAACGAATTTATATATCGTGTTCTTTGATCCGGTATCAGGTATTTTTTTAAAAATTTTCTTTATAAATGAGCTTAATTCGGGTCCATCATATATTATTTCGTTTAATTCCCTTAGCCATTTTCCGCGGTTCAGAGCAACCCTGTTGGTGGGAATGATCAATGGGTTGTAATCAGCTATGCTTGTAGCTATAATATCAAGGGCAAGGGGATTGGATGATCCAATGAGTGCACCAATCTTAACCGGAGTGCCCTGACCAGGCCCGGGGCCTTCCATTCCCATAACAGCATCCATTAAAAAGAAACGGGGTAAAACAGATTCATTAAGATCAACAAGAAATTCAGCAAATCTGTCTCTGTCCTGATAAAGTGCATGCTGCTTTGCTTTTGTGAATCCGGGGACAAGACCCAGTGTGTTTTTTATGGCACCGGTGAACAGCATAAGTTCATGATTCTTGAATTTTGGCAGGGAAATTATCAGATCAGCTTCTTTTAAAGCCGAAGTAATCCTTATTCTGCCGTTAGCCAGAGGGACATTGGTAGGAGAGGACAGAAAATCAACCCATTTTACACCTCTCTTTTCGCATACCTGGTAAATACCTGACTTAGTACCCTTAAAACCCCTCGTGTGTATTGACGGTGAATCGCCGACAATCACAGTTGCTCCTTTCGACTGCAGGAACAAGATCATTGCCTCAACAACAGCAGGATGGGTTGTCACACATCTTGAAGGATCAGCATCGACAAGGATATTTGGTTTCAGCAGAACTTTTTTATTACTTAAATCAGGACCATCGCAGATTTTATAAATATCAGCGATCAGTTCTTTTATTTCTGCCGTATTGTATGTATCACATTTTCTTACAGTAACTTTCGTGTTCATTCAGTCCTTTTTTCCTGCTCGTTTTGTTTTAGTGTTGAGAGTAAGCCGCATGCAGCACCAATATCTTCTCCGCGTGATGTTCTGACCGTTGCAATTATACCTTTACCGTTCAGGGCGTCCCTGAATCTTTCAGTATCTTTCTGTCCAGGGCTCCTTAATCCTGATCCGGGTACATTGTGGAACCTGATTATATTTATCCTGCATTTCAGACCATCCAGCAGGCGGGCAAGTTCCTTTACATGTGCCTGTGTATCGTTGAGTCCGTTGAAAAGGATATATTCGAAAGATACTCTTCGCTGCCCTGAAAAATCATATTCCTTTATTATATCAATCACTTCTTTTATACTGTTGGTTTTTTGTACCGGCATGAGCTTGGCTCTCTCAGCGTCAAACGGGGAATGCAGACTTATTGCAAGGTGGCAGCGACTTCTTTCAAGAAAATCCCTGATGCTGTTCTTAATTCCTATTGTGCTCAATGTGATCCTTGCCGGGCTCCATCCGTAACCCCATTCACTTGTAAGTATCTCCAGACTTTTCAAGACTTCTTCAATATTATCCAGAGGTTCACCCATTCCCATATAGACAATATTTGTCACCATACTGAACTCAGGAAGACTGCAGAACTGGTTAAGTATTTCGTTTGATGAGAGATTCCCCTGGAAACCCTGTTTTCCTGTCATGCAGAATATGCAACCCATTTTGCATCCTGCCTGTGAGGAAACACATAATGTAGCCCTTTCTTTTTCCGGAATATATACAGCTTCGATATATTTCCCGGTGAGTACCTGGAAAAGATATTTTTTTGTGCCGTCAGTGCTTATGGCTTCGCTGAAAGGAGCAGAAAGGCCAATCTCATAATCATTTGAGAGAATCTCCCTCTTTTTCAATGACAGGTTTGTCATCTCATCAACAGTGGAGATATTCTTCTTATACAGCCAGTCTGCAATCTGTCTTGCCGAATAACCCGGTAATCCTGTTCTTTTAGTAACAGCTATCAGCTCATTAAGAGTCTTTCCGTATAGTTTTTCTCTCTTCATTACAAATAATCAGATCAATCTCTTCCTGCTCACAAATCACTGCTTCTGTTCTGCTTCTGCCAGCTGAACTCTGCCTCCTTGCTTGTCAGATTATTTTCCTTTGCCAGGGGGCCCGGTAATATATATCTTATTTAATAAGTGTTACTTAGAATACAAAGCCCTGAAATCTCATAATAACTTTGTAACAGCGGCGGTTAAATCTCAATATTCCCTTCGAAAACAAAAGTAGCAGGTCCTGTGAGCCATATATTTGTTATCTTTTCATTGTCGATTTTGAATTCAACATTAAGATTTCCTCCTCTTGCACTAACATTAACAGAAGAAGTGCCAAAATGTCCTTTCAAAACTGCAGCAATGGCAGATGCTGTTACACCTGTTCCGCATGCAAGGGTCTCATCCTCGACACCTCTTTCGAATGTTCTGATCTTAAGTCCTTTATCAGTAACTTGTATAAAATTGACATTTGTTCCTTCAGGAGCAAATATTTCCGACCATCTTAATTTTTTACCTTCCTCATAGACATTCATAGTGTCAACATCATCCCTGAATAGGATATAGTGAGGTGATCCGGTGTTAATGAAATAATTGTCATTCACTATCTTATGGCTGGTTACGTCTGCCATCTGAAGTTTGACGATATCATTATTAACCTCAGCTTCATGTTGGCCGTCGAATGCCATGAACCTTTGGTTTTTCCCGGCAATATTATACTTCAGTGCGAAATGTGCTGTGCATCTTCCACCGTTACCGCACATAGAGCCCAGTTTTCCATCGGAATTGAAGTACTTCATTTCATAATCGTAACCTTTTAATTCCGATATGAGTATCAATCCGTCGGCTCCTATTCCAAATCGCCGGTCGCATAATCTGTTAATAAGAACATAATCGGAAGGATCAATTAAACTACGTCGGTTGTCAATGATTACGAAATCATTACCTGCTCCCTGATATTTGTTAAAAGCTGCTGTTCTCATTGTTAAAGTGTTGTTAAATCATTCTAATATATTGAAGGTCATAGAAAAAATGCACGATCTTTGTAAAATATTTTTAACGTAAAACGGTTATAAAGATATTAACTTTTGCAAGGCATAATAATTGATAAAAAGGTGATAAATATAATAAAGTGATTATTTAAATTTTAAGAAATATGAAAGGTAAATATTTATTTGGTGGATTGCTTATGGCTGTTCTGGGTTCAGTAATAACATTATTTGCATATACCCGGATTGTTGATAAGCCATCTGTAATAGTTGTAAACGACAGTTCACAGATTGAAACACCAGAGGCCAGAGCATATCTTACTGCCCTTCAGATGCAACCCGGGCAGATTGATTTTACATATGCGGCAGAACAGACTGTACATGCTGTTGTTCATGTCCGTACCAAATCTGTTGTTCAGCAACCGGGAAATCCTATTATGGAATGGTTTTACGGAGACAGATACCGCAGCAGACCGAGAGAAGTTTCGGGATACGGATCGGGTGTGATAATAACGGCTGATGGCTACATAATTACGAATAATCATGTTATTGAAGATGCTGAAAATATTGAAGTAAAACTGAATGATAACAGAACATTCAATGCTGAGCTTATAGGACGTGATCCTAGCACTGATATTGCACTTCTTAAAATAAAAGCTGAAAAGTTGTCATATCTGAAATATGGTGATTCTGATAATCTCAAAATAGGAGAATGGGTACTGGCCGTTGGAAATCCCTTCAATCTTACGTCAACTGTAACGGCAGGTATTGTTAGTGCCAAAGGCCGGAACCTGGGGATTCTGGATAATGATTACAGGATAGAATCGTTTATTCAGACCGATGCTGCTCTGAATATGGGTAACAGCGGCGGAGCACTTGTTGATACAAAGGGATTACTTGTTGGAATAACTTCAGCAATTTATTCACCCAGCGGTGCTTATGCAGGTAATTCTTTCGCTATTCCAGTTAGTATTGTGAAAAAGGTTGTGGATGATCTCAAACAGTTCGGAGAAGTACAACGTGCTCTTATAGGTGTGACTATCGATGATGTGGATTCTGAAATTGCTGCTGAGAAAAAACTTTCTGAAGTTAAAGGTGCAATAATTAAAGATGTCAGGGAAGGTGGTTCAGCGTCTGATGCAAACCTGAAAAAAGATGATGTAATTATTAAACTCAACGGTGTCCCTGTGAATAATGCCACCGAACTTCAGGAACAGGTTGGAAAATATCGTCCAGGCGACAGGGTTAATATTACATATATCAGAAATGGCAGGGAATATACTGTTCCTTTAACTCTTAAAAACATTGCCGGAACAACTGATGTGGTCCCACGTGGTTCAGGAAGTGGCGCAATATTTGGAGCCAGATTTGAATCATTGAATTCAGCCGACAGGAGAATGTTCAGAATTGACAATGGTGTCAAAATAGTTGAAATAAGCGATGGTTTATTCAGGGATCTTGGATTAAGAAAAGGAACAATTATTACAGCAATCAATAATAAGAAAGTAAATTCTCCAGACGATGTCCGTTCTGCAGCCGGATCAAGTGAAAAATCTCTTAGATCAATTGCAGGTATTACTCCTGAAGGCAGAGAGTTCCATTTCCAGTATGGAAATTAAATAAATGTTGATCTGTGATTCAAGATCTCAGTTTTGAACTTCAATCCTGAAATCTTGAATCTTTTCAGAAAGGTTGGATAATTGCCTATGAAATCCGGAAATAAAAGTATAAAGCTTAACTGAGATTACTTAGATTTTACGTCAGGTTACCTTATTATTTTTGCGCCTTGATGATGAAAATTTAATATCCGGAATGTTCTCAGTTTTGAATTTTGAACATTCAACATGATCACAACACATCAAAATTTACTTATAAATAAGTGAATTATAGTGATTTAAAATGTTAACATTTTTATGTTGACAACAAATGTTAAAATTATTTGTTATTAATTCGTATAATATTACCTTTGCGACAATTTTTAAAAAAGCATGAGACAGCTAAAAATTACCAAATCCATTACAAACAGAGAGAGTGCATCACTTGATAAATACTTACAGGAAATTGGTAAAGAGGAGTTGATATCGGTTGAAGAAGAAGTTGAACTGGCTCAGCGTATAAAAAAGGGAGACAGAACTGCTCTAGAAAAACTAACCAAGGCAAATCTTCGTTTTGTTGTATCTGTAGCAAAGCAGTATCAGAATCAGGGATTAAGTCTTCCTGATCTTATCAATGAAGGTAATCTCGGTTTGATAAAGGCTGCAGAAAAATTCGATGAAACAAGGGGATTCAAGTTTATTTCCTATGCTGTTTGGTGGATCAGGCAATCGATCCTTCAGGCGCTTGCCGAGCAGTCGAGGATAGTCAGGCTTCCACTTAATCAGGTGGGATCACTGAACAAGATAAATAAGGCTTTTTCAAGGTTTGAGCAGGAGAATGAACGTACTCCTTCACCTGAAGAACTTGCTGATGTTCTTGAGCTGCCAAAGGAAAAAATAACGGATACTCTTAAGGTGTCAGGACGACATGTATCTGTTGATGCCCCTTTCATTGAAGGTGAGGATAACAGTCTTCTGGATGTTCTTACAAATATCGATTCCCCTGTTGCAGATAAGCTTCTTATGGATGAATCATTATCAAGAGAGATATACAGGGCTCTTGCAACACTTACCGAAAGGGAAAGAGATATAATCAGATATTTTTTCGGAATTGGCTGCCAAGAGATGACACTTGAGGAGATAGGTGAAAAATTTGGTCTTACGCGT
>CAZPMM010000028.1:0-10775 GCA_964587405.1 uncultured Rikenellaceae bacterium | reverse complement strand
GGAGTTATTGAGAATGTAGTAACAAGAGATGAATTTCCGTTGTCCAAAGCTAGTGAAGTTCTTAAAAATGAAGTTGTGGCTATCATTGGCTATGGTGTTCAGGGGCCTGCACAGGCTCAGAATATGAGAGACAACGGTATAAATGTTATTATCGGTCAGGCACCTGAATTCAAGGCCGACTGGGATAAAGCAGTAAATGATGGTTTTGTTCCGGGCAAAACTTTATTCTCCGTTGAAGAAGCTGCTACTAAAGGGACCATCATTCAATATCTGGTTTCAGACGCTGCTCAACGTATTTTATGGCCAAAGATCAAACCATGTCTGAAGAAAGGAGATGCTCTCTATTTTTCTCATGGGTTTTCAATCACTTATAAAGAGCAGACAGGTGTCATTCCTCCTGCCGACATTGATGTGATAATGGTAGCTCCGAAAGGTTCGGGTACCAGTGTAAGAAGAAATTTTCTTGCCGGTACAGGTATCAACTCGAGTTATTGTGTATTCCAGGATTATACCGGGAGAGCTGAAGAAAGAACTATTGCTCTGGGCATAGCCATCGGTTCAGGATATCTTTTCCCCACAACCTTTGAAAAGGAAGTATTCAGTGATCTTACCGGTGAACGCGGTGTTCTGATGGGTGCACTTGCAGGTATAATGGATGCTCAGTATCAGGTACTTCGGGAAAATGGCCATACTCCTTCGGAAGCCTTTAACGAAACTGTTGAAGAGCTGACTCAGAGCCTTATACGTCTTGTTGACGAAAAAGGTATGGACTGGATGTATTCAAACTGCAGTGCAACAGCCCAGAGAGGTGCACTCGACTGGAGACCTAAATTCAAAGAAGCCACACTTCCGGTATTCATGGATCTCTATAACAAGGTTAAATCGGGAGAAGAGTGTGCAAGGGTACTTAAATCGACCGGAGCTCCGGATTATAAAGAAGTACTTAATGCTGAACTCAATGAACTCGGGAACTCTGAATTATGGAGAACAGGAGCTGCCGTAAGAAAATTAAGACCTGGCAGTAAATGAATAATCAATTAATAATAAATATATGAGCGAGAAAGTAATCATTTTCGACACAACCCTCAGAGACGGGGAACAGGTGCCAGGGTGCCAGCTTAATACAATTGAAAAGATCCAGGTAGCCAAAGCCCTCGAAGAATTGGGGGTTGATGTGATCGAAGCCGGTTTCCCGATATCCAGCCCGGGAGATTTTAATTCGGTGGTTGAAATATCAAAGGCTATATCAAATCCGGTGATCTGCGCTCTGACCAGGGCTGTTAAAAAAGATATTGACGTAGCTGCTGATGCCCTTCAATTTGCAAAAAAGAAAAGGATACATACAGGAATAGGTGTATCCGATTATCATATTCAGTTCAAAATAAAAACAACTCCTGAAGAGATTATCAGAAGAGCTGTTGAAGCTGTGAAATATGCAAAGAAATATGTTGAAGATATTGAATTCTATGCTGAAGATGCAGGACGGAGCGAAAATGAATTTCTTGCAAAAGTCATAGAAGCCGTCATAGAAGCTGGTGCAACAGTTGTAAATATTCCCGACACAACAGGTTATTGCATGCCTCTTGAATACGGCAGCAAAATAAAATATCTGAAAGAGAATGTAAGGAATATTGATAAGGCGATAATATCCACACATTGCCACAATGACCTCGGAATGGCCACAGCCAATACAATGATGGGGGTAATCAACGGTGCCCGGCAGGTTGAAGTAACAATGAACGGCATAGGAGAAAGAGCAGGAAACACTTCTCTCGAAGAGGTAGCCATGATAATAAAGAGCCATCATGATCTTAACCTCGAGACAAATATTAATTCAACCCGGATATATAGTACAAGCCGTCTTGTATCAAACCTGATGAGTATGCCGATTCAGGCTAACAAAGCCATAGTGGGTAGAAATGCATTTGCACATTCTTCAGGTATCCATCAGGACGGAGTACTGAAAAAACGTGAGAATTATGAGATCATTGATCCGGTATCTGTCGGAGTAAGGGAATCATCAATCATACTTACTGCCCGTAGCGGCAGAGCAGCGCTTAACCATCGTCTTGAGATACTCGGATTCAGCTATGGAAAAGAAGAACTGGATGATATCTATCACCGGTTTCTGATCCTTGCTGATAAAAAGAAAGAAATAAATGACGAAGATATCAGGATCCTTACTGGAGAAGTATTCCAGGGCGAAAAATCAATCAGACTGGAAGAACTTCAGGTAACCTGTGGCAAATCGACCATTCCGGTTGCAACAGTCGGCCTCAATATAAACGGAGAGGTACATACAGCAACATCAATGGGTAATGGCCCGGTAGATGCAGCATTCAGTGCAGTAAAACAGCTCATAAGCAAAACAGTGCATCTTGAAGAGTTCCTTATACAGGCAATTACAAGAGAAAGCGACGATATGGGAAAAGTGCATATCCAACTGGAAAATGAAGGGAGAATATATTATGGATTCGGTACAAGTACCGATATTATTACTGCTTCAGTGGAAGCATTTATAGATGCAATTTCGAAGATCAAATAGTTCTTTTAAACAATAAAAACCTAGTGTTCAACTATATAACCATATTCTAAAACTCTTCTTTACTTAGACCATAAATTATAATTGAACACCGCTTTTAATTATTTATGAAACCTGAGACACTTTTTGACAAAATATGGGACAGTCATGTGGTAAAATCCATAGAAGGAGGTCCAGATGTCCTGTATATCGACCAGCATTTTATTCACGAAGTTACAAGTCCCCAGGCTTTTGACGGTCTGAGGGCGAGAGGAATACATGTCTTCCGGCACTCCAGGACCCTTGCGACTGCCGATCATAATATCCCCACGATGGATCAGGATCAACCTATTAAAGATGATCTTTGCCGTAACCAGGTAGAAACACTTATCAGGAATTGTAAAGAATTCGGGATAAACTGTTATGGACTTAATGATCCGAATAACGGTATAGTACATGTCATTGGTCCGGAACTTGGTTTTACTCTTCCAGGAATGACAATTGTATGTGGCGACAGTCATACCTCAACACACGGCGCCTTTGGAACAGTTGCATTCGGAATAGGTACCAGCGAAGTAGAAATGGTTCTGGCAACACAGTGCATCCTTCAGCCCAAACCGAAAAAAATGAGAATTACAGTTAACGGGAAACCAGGAAAAGGTGTTACTGCAAAAGATATTATCCTTTATATCATTTCACAGATATCGACGAGCGGAGCAACAGGATATTTTGTAGAATATGCCGGTTCAGCCATTGAGAGTCTAAGCATGGAAGGCAGGATGACAATCTGCAACATGAGCATTGAAATGGGAGCCAGAGGAGGACTTATTGCACCGGATGATGTAACTTTTGAATATCTGAAACAGATTCCTTCTGTCAGTAAAAAACCTGACTTTTATGCATTGATCAATAAATGGAAACGCTTAAGGACAGATCCGGATGCAGAATTTGACCGGGAATTATCATTTGATGCAGGCAAAATAAAACCAATGATTACATACGGTACCAACCCCGGTATGGGAATCGCAATTGATGATGCAATCCCGGAAATTGAATATATCAGTGCTGAAACTTCAGCATCATTTCTCAAATCACTTGATTATATGAACTTTACTCCCGGAATGAAGCTTGCAGGAAAACAGGTGGATTATGTATTTGTCGGCAGTTGTACAAACGGCAGGATTGAAGATATCCGGGCTTTTGCTAATATAGTAAAGGGAAGAAAGAAAGCTCCCGGAATAACTGCCCTGATAGTTCCCGGATCAAAGAAAGTTGAGAAACAGGCCAGAGATGAAGGACTGATAAAAATCCTTGAAGATGCAGGTTTTGTATTGAGACAGCCGGGGTGTTCTTCCTGCCTTGCCATGAATGAAGATAAAATTCCTGCCGGGAAATATGCTGTATCAACATCGAACAGAAATTTTGAAGGCAGACAGGGTCCCGGCGCCAGAACCTTGCTGGCAAGTCCTCTTACTGCTGCTGCTGCTGCTATTACCGGTAAAATTACCGATCCCCGCGATTTATTACAGGATTAATATTATTAATCGAGAAACAAATGACAAAAGAAAAGTTTAATACCCTTGAGTCGACGTGCATACCTCTTCCACTCGAAAACATTGATACAGATCAGATAATTCCTGCCAGATTCCTGAGTCTTACAACAAGGAAAGGCTTTGGAGAATTTCTTTTTCACGACTGGAGATTTGACAAATCGGGAAAAAAGAACGATGACTTTGTCCTTAATAATCCTGTATATAAAGGATGCATCCTTGTTACCGGAAAAAACTTTGGAAGCGGATCAAGCCGTGAACATGCGGTATGGGCAATTGCCGATTACGGATTCAAAGCAGTGGTTTCAAGCTTCTTTGCAGATATATTCCGCAATAATTGTCTTAATAACGGAGTTCTGCCTGTTGTGGTAACAGAAGATTTTCTGAAAAACCTTCTGAATAAATTAAACAAGGATCACGACACAATCGTCAGAATCGATCTGAATAAACAAACAATAAGTGTTTTACCGGATGGCAAAAGTGAAAGTTTTGAAATAAATCCTTATAAAAAGGAATGTCTGATCAATGGACTGGATGATATTGATTATCTTTTAAATCATGCCGACATGATAAGGGCATATGAATTACGAAAAACTCTCGGGAAATGAGAATCGAAATAATGGATACCACACTGAGGGATGGGGAACAGACTCAAGGTGTTTCATATTCTCCTTTTGAAAAGCTTCATCTTGCCAAATTGTTACTGAAAGATCTTAAAGTTGATCGCATCGAAGTTGCTTCGGCACGTGTGTCAAAAGGTGAGTTTGATGCAATCAGACAGATAACTGAATGGGCGGAACAAAATGAATTTCAACGGAAAGTGGAAGTTCTCGGATTCGTTGACGGAGAAGCCTCACTTAATTGGATAAGGGATGCAGGTGGAAAAGTAATAAACCTGTTATGCAAAGGTTCTCTGAGACATCTTGAAAAACAGTTAAGGAAAACTCCCGAGGTACATGTAGAAGGAATAAAGTCAATCATTTCCAAAGCAGTTGCTTCGGGAATTGATGTCAACATTTACCTTGAAGACTGGTCCAATGGAATGATCCATTCCGAAGACTATGTTTTTTTCATGATTGAGTCACTTAAGAATGAACCGGTCAGACGTATTATGCTGCCTGACACTCTCGGTATCCTGAACCCTGAACAGACATATTCATTCTGCAAAAAGGTTACAGAGAAATATCCTTCGCTCCATTTTGATTTTCATGCACATAACGATTACGACCTTGCAGTTGCTAATATATTTTCTGCCGTCAGGGCCGGGATCAGAGGTATTCATACAACAATAAACGGCCTTGGTGAAAGAGCCGGGAATGCTCCCTTGTCGAGCGTTATAGGTGTTCTTCACGATCAGCTCGGTGCAGAAACGGGAATTAATGAATATGAAATAACAAAAACAAGCCAGATAGTTGAAACATTCAGCGGAATCAGAATATCTCCAAACAAACCTGTAATCGGAGATAATGTATTCACCCAGACATCGGGTGTACATGCAGACGGCGACAGCAAGGATAATCTGTATTTTAATAATCTGCTTCCGGAAAGATTTGGAAGAAAAAGAAAATATGCACTGGGGAAACAGTCGGGAAAGGCTACAATTAAAAAGAATCTTGAGGAATTCGGACTTGCGCTCAGCCCCGAATCAATTAACAAAGTCACACAGAGAGTAATTGAACTTGGAGATAAGAAAGAAACAGTCACAACCGAAGACCTTCCGTTTATAATTGCAGATGTACTTGGTAATGAACATATCACGTATAAAATATTCATGTGTAATTATGCACTCTCGCTCAGTTACGGTTTAAGACCTTTTGCAAGTGTGAAAATGGAGATCGACGGACAGATACATGAAGGAACATCTTCCGGCGACGGGCAGTATGATGCATTCATGAAAGCTGTCAGACTCATTTATGAAAGGATCGGAAAAGAACTGCCTCAGCTTACCGATTACCAGGTTTCGATACCTCCGGGAGGGAGAACGGATGCACTTGTTGAAACAATTATAACCTGGAAATACCAGGGTAAAACGTTCCGCACAAAAGGTCTTGATGTCGACCAGACGGAATCGGCTATCAAAGCCACCGAAAAAATGCTGAACCTCATCGAAGGACTAAACGGTACAGATCATAAAGCATTAAATCTGTAAACATAAAATCTTTGTGGTTAAATTATTTTATAATATTTATATAAATCTCAATGGGAAAATCATACAATATTGCAGTAATTCCCGGTGACGGGACAGGACCAGAAGTAGTAAGAGAAGGTAAAAAAATTCTTAAAGCCGCAGCGTCCGTATTTGGTTTCAGCCTTGATTTCAAAGAATTTGATTTCGGAGGTGAACGATATCTAAGAACAGGTGAAATATTACCCGATTCCGCTATAGAAGAGTTGAAAAAATTCAATTCCATTTTCCTTGGAGCTATTGGTCATCCCGATGTAAAACCGGGAATTCTTGAAAAAGGAATACTTCTCCGGCTTCGCTTTGAACTCGATCAGTATATTAACCTGCGTCCCGTAAAACTTTATCCCGGAGTTGCAACCCCGCTTAAAGATAAAGGGCCCGAACATATAGATTATGTGGTGATAAGGGAAAACAGCGGTGATGTATATACCGGCATGGGTGGTGTAACAATGAAAGGGACACCTCATGAAATAGCGGTACAGAATATGGTTTACTCCAGGATGCAGGTTGAAAGATGTCTCAGATATGCTTTCGAATACACAAGAAAAAGAAATAAACAGAAAACACTGGCGCTATGCGGTAAAACAAATGTTCTCACTTATGTCTTTGACCTTTGGGAAAGAGCATTCAATGAGATAGGAACGGAAAGCTATCCCGACATCAAACGTGAATATTATCACGTTGATGCCACCTGCATGTGGATGGTAAAAAATCCGGAATGGTTCGATGTAATAGTAACAAGTAACATGTTTGGAGATATTATAACCGATCTTGGAGCAATAACACAGGGGGGAATGGGTATTGCTTCCGGTGCTAATATTAATCCTGAAGGAGTATCAATGTTTGAACCGATCGGAGGATCAGCTCCGAAATATACAGGGCAGAATGTTATCAATCCTCTTGCTGCAATTGCTTCTGCTGCGATGTTGCTTGAACACCTTGGCGAAGAAAAGGCTTCAGCAGCAATAGAGAATGCCATAATGGATGTTACGGCAAACAAACTGAAAGATATGGGTGCCGGTAAAATGGGATATTCAACTAGCGAGGTCGGAGATATGGTGGCGGAAAGAATCTGACCATTATTTGTATTTTATTAAATAATCATTACATTTGCCCGACAATTATTAACCATGTACGCTTTAAAATTACATCATCATTATTTTTTTACCTGATCTCAGGCGAGGAGATAATGATTTTGTAATCATGAAATAATAAACCCGTCTGAGCATAACAGGCGGGTTTTTGTTTTCCTGCCTCTTTGCCTGACTAAACATAAAAAAATGAGCAGACTGAAAATTGCAATACAGAAAAGCGGACGGCTGAGTGAAAATTCCCACACACTACTTGAAGAATGTGGTATTAAATTTTCAAACGGAGCAGGTGTCCTCAAATCATCAGCAAGAAATTTTCCTGTTGATATTCTCTTCCTCAGAGACGATGATATACCCCAGTATGTTGAACAGCAGGTAGCTGATATTGGAATACTTGGCGAGAATATGGTATATGAGAAGAATAAGGATGTTGAAGTTCTTGAACAACTTGGCTTTGCAACCTGCCGTCTCAGCCTGGCCATTCCAAAAGAAGACTCATTTTCAGGACCGGAATATTTCAATAACAGGAAAATTGCTACAAGTTATCCCCGGCTACTTTCGGAATATCTTTCAAAGAACAATATCAATGCCCAGATCGAAGAGATCAGCGGAAGTGTTGAAATAGCTCCTGGAATAGGCCTTGCAGATGCCGTCTGCGATATAGTCAGTTCAGGAAGCACCCTTCTTATAAACGGCCTCCGCGAGGTTATTACAATCATGAAAAGTCAGGCGGTTATAATCGGGAATAAAAACCTGAACAAGGAGAATAAGGCAATTCTCGAAAAGCTTCTTTTCAGAATAAGATCTGTAAAAAAATCAAAGGAAAATAAGTATATACTACTTAATGCACCCGAATCGGCTATCGCTGAAATTTGCAAAATTCTTCCAGGAATGAAAAGTCCCACAATACTACCGCTTGTTGAAAAAGGGTGGTGTTCACTGCATTCGGTTGTAAGAGAAGATGATTTCTGGGAAAGGATCGATCGGCTGAAAACTGCGGGTGCAGAAGGAATACTTGTAATTCCAATTGAAAAAATGATAACCTAATGCGAACATTATTTTACCCGCCGAAAGAGACCTGGGATGATCTCTGCAAACGACCGGTAATCGATACATCGGGATTTAATACCGCGGTGAGAATAATTCTGAACAGAGTAAGATCAGAAGGAGATGAAGCACTCCGATACTATTCTGAGAAATTTGACTCTGTTAAGATTACAGACCTTAAGGTGGATGAAAGTGAATTTAATGAATTGGAAAAAGCAATAAATCCGGAGCTGAAGAATGCAATTACCACCGCGATGGAAAATATTAAAAAATTCCATGAATCCCAACTTGTGAATGAAGAACCCGTTGAAACAACTCCCGGTGTTAAATGCTGGCGTAAGAGAGTACCGTTAGAGAAAGCAGGACTTTACATTCCGGGAGGTACAGCTCCACTGTTCTCGACTGTTCTTATGCTTGGTGTTCCGGCAGGGATTGCAGGCTGTCGCCAGGTAATTATTTGTACTCCTCCCGGAAAAGACGGAAAAATTAACCCACTTATTTTGTTTGCCGCAAAGCTTACCGGAATAACTGATGTATATATGACCGGTGGTGCACAGGCAATTGCTGCAATGGCATACGGAACTGAAAGCATTCCCAGGGTTGACAAAATATTCGGCCCCGGCAACCAGTACGTTACAAAAGCAAAAGAGATAGTAAGTTCAGATGGAATTGCAATTGATATGCCAGCCGGCCCAAGCGAGGTACTTGTTATTGCAGATTCAAAGGCTGATCCGGTATTTATTGCAGCTGATCTTCTGTCGCAGGCCGAACATGGCACTGACAGCCAGGTGGTGTTACTTACCGACAACAGAGATTTGATTGTACCTGTCATGAACGAACTTAAGAAACAACTCGACAAGCTTCCCAGAAGAGATATTGCAACACAATCGCTCAAAAAGAGTCTTTCAATTGTATTGCAGGACATGAAAGATTGCATTGATTTCAGTAACATTTATGCTCCCGAACACTTGATAATCAACACTGAAAATGCTGACAGACTTGCTGAAAATGTTGTAAATGCCGGTTCGGTTTTCATTGGAAAATATTCATGCGAGAGCGCCGGGGACTATGCTTCCGGGACCAATCATACTCTGCCAACAAATGGTACGGCAAGGAGCTTCAGCGGCGTTTCAACGGATAGTTTTCTGAAAAAGATCTCTTTCCAGGAAATAACCCGGGAAGGGATCTCAATACTTGGTCCGGTAATCGAATTGATGGCCGATGCAGAAGGCCTGACGGGACATAAAAATTCAGTAAGTTTGAGACTGCAGAAGAAGTCGCAATAACTATTTTAAGGGAAATAACAGTTTTAATCACTGACATACAAAAATTCAGATTACAATGTTCAACCCGGAAAAACTTATAAGACCCAATATTAAACAGCTTATTCCCTACTCCTGTGCAAGGGATGAATTCCAGGGGAAAGCTGCAGTATTCCTTGATGCCAATGAGAATCCTTTCGGAAACCTTAACAGATACCCCGATCCGTATCAGCGTGAGTTGAAGGTGGAAATAAGCAAACTTAAGGGTGTCCCGGTTGAGAATATTTTCCTGGGCAACGGCAGCGACGAAATAATAGATCTCTGCTTCAGAATTTTATGTAACCCCGGAACTGACAAGGCTCTTGTAATGTCACCATCATACGGCATGTATGAAGTTTTAGCTTCGGTGAATGATGTGGATATCATAAAAATACCTCTTAATGAGAAATTTGGAATAGACTATGATCCTGTTAAATCGCGGATGGAGGATAATACACTGAAAATGATCATTATCTGTTCACCAAATAATCCGACAGGCAACTGTATTGAAAGGAGTATTATTGAAAGGATACTTTCTGATTTCAACGGTGTACTTCTTCTTGACGAAGCTTATATAGATTTTGCAAACCAGCCTTCAATGAAGGACAGCATAAAGAAATTCCCCAATCTGATAGTTATGCAGACGTTCAGCAAAGCTTTCGGTCTGGCATCTGTAAGGGTTGGATTTGCATTTGCAAATGATCAGATAATAAATTATTTCAATAAAGTGAAACCTCCTTATAATATCAGTAAGCTAAACCAGGAGGCTGTTCTCCGGAAACTAAAGAATATTGGAACCTATGTCAGCCAGGTAGCAAAAATCAAAGCAGAGAGAGACAGACTTTCACGGGAAATTGCTAAATTGTCCTTCGTTGTGAAAGTTTATCATTCAGATGCAAATTTTATTCTGGTCAGGATGAAGGATGCCGGTTTTGTATATGATTACCTTGTTAACAACGGGATCATAGTCAGGAACCGGAGCAGCGTGATTGATAACTGCCTGAGGATTACAGTGGGTACGAAGACAGAGAACAACAGGATTCTAAAAACTTTAAAAGACTTCGAAGGATGAAGAAGGTA
>CAZPMM010000027.1:0-10832 GCA_964587405.1 uncultured Rikenellaceae bacterium | reverse complement strand
CAAACTTACAAAAAACCATTACAGTTTTGCTGCATAAAATATAAATCAAAGAATTACCTTTGTGTTATGTCAAAAAAAGTCCCGGTCATCCGATTCATTCTGGCATTAGTATTTACATGTCTGATTGGAAATGCAGGTGCACAGATTACAGAAATAGATACTTCAGAATATCTTCCATTAATATTTGATGGTGCTCTTGAATACAATTTAACAATCGCAGCAGCAGAGGGGTATTGTTCAGAAATAGAAAGACTAATAAAAGCGGGTGCAGACGTTGATGCTGAAAACTCACAAGGTGCCACTCCTCTTTTTTTTGCAATTCTAAACCGCCGACATGAAGCAGTCAGAAAGCTTATTGAAGCCGGTGCAGATGTGAATAAATTATCGCTTCAGAATGAAAATCCACTGTATCTTGCAATAGCTGTTAAGGATCAGGCAATTGCGGAAATGCTCATAAGAGCAGGTTCTAATGTCAATTATACGAACAGGGCAGGTGTCACACCTCTGCATATATCATCGGTTTATGGTCTTTTTGATCTGACAGATCTGTTCCTTTACTATGATGCTGAAATTGACGTTAAGGATAACGATGGAACAACACCTCTGATGGCAGCAGTATGGGCCGGATATCCCGATATTGCTGAGCTTCTGATACGTAACGGCGCAAATATGGAATCAAGGGATAATGAAGGATTTACACCATTCATGGTTGCAGCTCAGAATGGAGATACTCTGATTATGAATATACTTGCTAAAAGAGGTGTAGATATCTATGCAAGGAATATTTACAACTGGGATGCATTGGCACTTAGCATAAAATCGAACCATATTCATGCAACAGAATTTCTTCTCAGAAAGGGAAAGAAATGGGGTGATAATTCCCAAAGCGAAATAAAACCGTATAATGTTGCTGCAAAATACAGGAGAAAAGAAATTATTGAACTCCTGAACAGGGAAAAGATACCCGGCCGGTATCAACCTCATCTGGATCAGATGGCTATATCTTTGTCGTCAAAATTCAATACAAAGGATTATTTCAGCGGGATGAGCCTGTCGTTTAAGGAACCAATGAGCAATATGGGATTCATAACCGGAATCGACACCAAGTTGTGGTGCACAAGGGTAATCATGAAAGAGAGTGAAGATCTTTATTATCAGTATTATGACAAAAGTTCGGTAATCTACGCGGGTGCCTTCAGAGAATTCCAGCTCACTGATAACCAGTTCAAAGGAAATATTTATTTTTCCGCTTCATTATCCGCAGCTTATTCATTTTCCAATAAACTCAGGGGTACAAATATCACACCGGAAAATAAGTTTCGGATAATACCCGCAACTTCATTAAAATATGAAAAAAAGATTTTTCAGGTTTTTGCAGGACTGGAATATACTGGATCACAATATTATAAAACAGGATCTATATGGGTCAGAACAGGCATTTCCATAAACGTTTTTTTTGATCCGGACAGAGCACCCGGGAAAATCATAAAATGGTATTAAAGAGGAAATGAAAATATATAAGATATTTCTGGTATTTGTGATGATGGTGATTATTTTCTCATGTGAAGATGAGTATAATATAACTATTATCAATTGCAATGAATGCACAGCAGAAGAACCCTTACTTGCAAATGTAAACATTCATCTTCGAGATCCTTATGAACTCGGATCTTCAAACGGAACAATCTTAATCGATATTTATGAAGGGAATTTCGAGGATCAGGTTCTATTCCGTTCGATCCAGGCATCAAACAAGTTAACAAATATTATTCTTTCAATAAATAAGAAATATACACTTGCAGCAAGTTATCTTATTGACAACAAAAAATACATTGTAATCAATTCAATCACGCCCAAAGTAAAGTATTCTGAGAACTATTGTGATGAACCATGTTATTACACCTCTCCCCGGAACATCAGCCTGAAGCTCAAGTACACAAAATAGTCATGTTTTTTAAACAAAAAATTTTCATCCTGCATATTTGAACAAGGGCTCTCCCTTAAATGCTTTTTCTCTGATCGTGTTAACTTCCTGTTTTTTCAGAGGAGTGATTTTTTCATGAAGAGAAAGAGCTATTTTAAAAAGATTCTCATCACCCGGAGGGACAGCTGCGGTAATTGGATGAGAAAGAGTGAATCTCAGACCCATCAGAATATCTTCATTAGTTGTCAGTGGCTCATACCAGCATTTGGAATATTTTGCACGGTCGGCATTTTTTGGCCATGGTCCTTTAGCCATTGCTTTCAGGGCAAGAATTCCCATTTTCTTTTCCTGTGCTCTCGCAAGTACCTGTGGTCCGAAGTTACCTGCATTCCAGGTTGCAAAATTAAAAGGGAAAAGGATCGTATCAAAATCGAAGCGATCCATCATAGCCATTGCAGCTTCAACCGAATGTGCAGAGAAACCTATAAAACGAATTCTTCCGTCCTTTCTTGCCTTAATGAATGTTTCCATTGCGCCTCCGTGAGCATGTATTTTTTCAACATCATCCAGAGTTGTCACGGCATGGAACTGATACAGGTCAAAATGATCTGTACAAAGGTTCTTAAGCGATTGTTCAAGTTCAGTTTCAGCTTCTTTCCGGTTTCTTTTCTGAGTTTTACATGCAAGGAAAACATCTTTTCTATATGGCTCAAGAGCCGGACCAAGCATTTGTTCTGAATTACCATAGGAAGGAGCAACATCAAAATAGTTGATGCCGGCGTCAATTGCCATCTTTACTCTTTCAGATGCTTCCTGGGACGTGGCATCTTTTACAACTATTCCTCCGAACCCGATTATGGAAAGCATCTCTCCTGTTCTTCCAAGAACACGTTTTTCAATTCTTCCTTTTGTTCTTTTTCTTTTAATTTCTGTCAGATCCGGTGGAAACAATCCGATCATTGGGACTGTAAATGCGGTTGTTTTAATAAAATCGCGACGTTTCATTTTTCAGGATTATTAATTTGATGTAAGATAGTTGTTTTTTTAAAAAAACAAATTGTCATTAAGTATCCTTTGTCACAGAAATACAAAAGTGCAGCTGCTAATTGACACCGAGACTCAACAACTCAGGAAAGTAACAAACAACACGTTGTTTCTTTTCTGACAGACTGTTGACCATTGTATCGCTTTATCAATAAACCTTTACTCCGTTGTATCATTATACCTCTGTCCATTGCTCCATTAAACCATAAAGCTATCTTTGCAGTTATAAACTGATAATAAAATGGAAACTTCTTTTTTCGAATCCGACATCTTTAGCTACGGTTTGCTGCCTCTACTTATTTTTCTCGCCAGAGTCTGTGATGTATCTATTGGAACTCTCAGAATTATATTTGTAGCAAAAGGGAAAAAAAACATTGCTCCAATACTGGGTTTCTTTGAAGTTCTAATATGGATAACTGCAATCAGCAGAATTATGCAGAATCTCGATAATTATCTGAATTATGTTTTTTATGCGGGAGGTTTTGCAACCGGGAATTATATTGGTATGATCATTGAGGAGAGACTGGCAATGGGGATACAGATGATAAGGGTTTTTACAAATGAAAATGCACAGAACCTGGTACAGTCACTTAACAGCAGAGGTTACGGTGCAACTTCAGTACAGGCTCATGGAGCAAAAGAGAAGATCTATCTCATTTATACGATTATCCAGAGAAACGAAATGGAAAATGTTCTGAACATAATTAACAATTTCAATCCAAGGGCATTTTACACCATCGAAGATGTAAAAGCTGTCAATGAAGGTATTTTTCATCCGCGGAAAAAGAAAAATGTTATTCCTTTCTCAAATGTGCTAAGGGAATGGAGAAAGGGAAAGTAAACTAAGGACTAATGAGCCCCGGTAAGAAGTTAGTGGTTATTGGTAAATAAGAAGGGAAAGGAAAAAGCAGCCTGTATATTATTGATTAGTCCCTCATTATAAAACTTATATGGCCGTTAAATGAATAACTATCGAAAAGAAGTTACATAAGAGATTTATAAAAGTTAAAAACATGGATAATTTCAGCAGCCATCCCTTATACCGGAAGCATGATCTTGACAGTGCGATGAGTTCATTATGGGTTTTTTACAAGACAAGATTCCCTGTTCTATTCCTGATATCATTCATAATGGCACTGATAATCCAGTCATCAATGTTACTTTTTGATTATGATTCTTTAATGAAAGTGACGAATCCGACTGAGATGTTAAATAAAATCAGAAGTATGATCTGGCCACTTGCAGGAATATCACTTATCAGTATACTTTTTATCACCATTTTACATTACTATGTCATATATAATCCCATTGACAGCACTGTTACAATCTTTACATCAGCGTATAAATCATTGCATTACTATTTGCTTTATCTGATTATCATAGTCCTCTTTTCTGTTTTTGCATCGATTGCAATGATTTTTGGTTTGATGTTACTTGTGATCGGGATTTTTTTCGCCGTTATTTACGTAATGACCATCCATTTTTTCATACTTCCGGTTCTTATGACAGAAGGTCCATACATTGCAAATGCTATAAGCCGGAGCTTTACCCTTGCCCACAGACATTTCTGGCAGAATATAGGTTGGGTGGCTGTATTCTTTGCTATCATCCTGGTTGTATCTATTGTTCTTAATACTCTCATTATGTTACCTTTTACGGGGGAAATAATGAATAGCCTCACAAATCCCGAAGAAGCAGTTAATACAATCAGTTTTGTTCAGAATCCGGCATATATTGTACTTTCAGCTCTTACCAGTGCATTGATATATCCTCTCTTTCCAATTCTTGGCACTATCCTATACTTCAATGGCAGGGCAAGGGAAGAAGAAATCACTTTACCTGAAGGGGATTCAACCATTTAGTCATAAAGCGTATTCCGCTTTCGATTACAGCATCATGACCTCCTTCATGAACATCCAACTCTATTTTTTCCTGAATGTTCAGTTTTTCATAATGTGTCTTAGCCACATTGAATTCTTCGATCACCTGGGGCCACCAGGCTATTCTGTCGGTTTTTCCATGGTGTATCATTAAAGGTCGCGGGCAAATAAGTGAAACTACATCATGGTCGGTGAATTCAGTAAGCCATCCTGTAAAGAAAGCATGTTCTTCAGTTGTGACGAGGAAACAAGAATACCTGTCATCAGGTATTACCATTTTATTACGACGATGATTGAACCATGCTGATACTATTCCTGCTTTAATGCGGGGTTCCAGGGGCATCCAAAACATAGTTGCCATTCCTCCAAGGGATAGTCCCCACATTCCGACCCTTTCAGGATTGATCCTTGTATCTTCCAGCACCACATCGAGAAGATGTTGAAACCTTGCCAGTTCAATGCCGGGCAGGCTCACATCTGCAAGACGGCAAAGTCTTTCGATACGATTTCTTCTTTCAACGGATCTCAGGTTCATGGGTGCCAGTACAGCAAATCCTGCTTTGAGAAGGGCTTTAGCATAATAATTATAACCGCCACCTTTATAGGTTGATTCAGGAGTACTTCCTATTCCATGCTGGGCAATAACCAGGGGAATCGGTTTATTACTGTCCGTTCCCGGAGGAAATGCCAGGAAAGCCTGTGCCGTAAGAGGACCAAGGGGCAGCTCAAGCCATTCCCCTTCAATACCTTCAACGGTATAAGGTTTCCGTTGTAATTGTCCGCTTTTGGCCAGAACAGGTGGTTTAATAACAACAGACTTCCACCTTTCCCTGTTGGGTTCAACACTACGTACAAATGCATCAATGCTGCTATAATCGCGGTTCCAGTACTTTGCTGCCCGTTCATCGTAACAGTCAGTCATGTACATCTGAAGATAATTTTCAAGTTGCCTTGCATAAAGGTTGGTCCGCTCCTCCTCCATCTGCTGAAAAACTTTGCCTGCTTCCTGTGCTGATACCGGCTTTGCCGGAATGACAAGAAATAAAGCTAAAAAGAATATATGCTGAAATATCTTTGATTTCATGATAAAAATACTATCGGAATCACAGGCGATATGGTTTTCTGTACTCGTATTCAAGCAGCTTATTTGCTTTTTCACTGTTTGTAAATTTCTCTGCTTTACCATCCCATTCAAGTCTTTCCTTTGTAATAAGGGCAATGGTTGCCAGGTGTGCAAGACAGGTTGAGCGATGTCCTTCTTCAGGTGTACAATATGTTACCTCACGCGATTTTATGCAGTCGAGGAAATTTCTTACCAGGTTTGCAGTGCTGTTGCGATATCGTCCGTCGGACAGATATAATTTATCATCTGTCTGCAGATTGACTGTTTCAGCTTCAATAAGTCGTTTCCATGTCTGGAATTGTCCTGGTACAGCCGGTATTATTTTGTAGTCATTATCGGCGGTAAGGAGAGTACCCTTAGTACCCCTGAGTTCAAGGAAACCGTAGGGAATAAAACTGCCGGAGGTTGTTTCCATGATATTTGCTGTGACAATGACACCCGAAGGGAATTCAAAAGTAGCCTGCAGGGTATCAGGAATGGTACGGTCGTCATCGACGGCATATTTACCACCCGTGGCAGTAACCGATACCGGAGCCACTTCACTGATAAGCCAGCGGATCAGATCAAGATAATGTACTCCGTTGTTGCTTATCTGGTTTGCGTAATCTTCCCACCAGCGGAATTTATACGGGGCAATATTATACTGATAAGGTCTGTAAGCTCTTGGTCCCAGCCAGGCATCCCAATTAAAATCTTCAGGCGGATTTTCAGGTTGCATTTTGCCAATCCCTGCCGGATACATATTACCGACATGACATGCAGTAGCAAATGTGACTTTCCCTATTTTACCTGCAGGAATATCTTTTGCAAGCTGAAGGAATGTAGAAGCTCCTCTTCTGTTAAGACCCACAGTGACAACCTGTTTACTGTTTGCGGCAGCATCTACCATTGCACGTCCTTCCCTGATGGTTTTGGAAAAGGGTTTTTCAATATAAACGTCTTTACCTGCCTGGATGGAGTGAATTGTCTGAAGTGCATGCCAGTGATCGGGAGTGCAAATGCAAACGGCATCTATACTCTTATTTTCCAGCAATTTACGGTATTCTTTATACCTTTCAACCTTGTTTGGAAAGGTTTCGCCCATCCTGGGTATCTGGCCTGGCATATCCTTGATATACCGGGGTTCAACTTTCGAACGGTCGCGTGTGATGTAGGGTTCATATATATCGCACAAGGCAGCAACTTCACAATCCTGCATGCTCATAAATGTTGCAAGCATCTGACTGCCACGGTTACCAACCCCGATAAATCCTACCCTGATTTTCTCATTTGCACCTGATATCCTTTCATAATTAAGTGCATTCAGACCATTTGCACTTAATGCAATCCCTGCAGTTGCCATACCGGTCTTATGAAGAAATCTTCTGCGTGATGTTCTGTTATCCTTTTTGTTCATTTTATTATATTTCACTAAAATTTTGTATACAAGAAAGTTAATTATTTAATTTATATGTTTTCATAATTTATTGTATTTATTAGTGTTCCCTGTAAAGAAATAATCAGAGATAAGAACTTGTTTTATTTAGGTTCGCGTATTTTGTACTTATCAATCAGTTTTGGTTTAGGTCTTATTACTGAAATATTAATAGTATCAAAAACATAACGTGCTGTTGTTACCCCGTCACTCAATGGCTCTATTCTGACAGAACCGTTTTCCCAGACTGACTGAGCCGTAATTACCGGATTATAATAATTATTTTCAACCGCTTTCACATCAGATCTGAAAAGAATTGCCGGTTGTCCGTTACTGAATTCATCTTCCTGTAATGACTGACTGTCGAATTCAGGAAATGCCTCATTGAAATCACCTGCAAGGTTCATTTCTATCCAGCAAATCCATTCCGATTCAGGTTTAACCTCAACTCTGACAGAGAAGTAGTCAGCTTTAGGTGTTGCGCCACTTACAACCAAATCATCTTCCCTGCGGGTCACGGAAGAAAGAGACTGGTTGCCATTACCTTTAAAGAGCCTGAACCATTGAGGTAATGCCACAGGCACATTTGCCTTCCCTTCCCAGTCTCCAATAGCAACCCTGTGAGTAACAAAAACATTTTTCAATTCATTTGTATGCGGGTTTTCCAGCCATATAGCAAATTGAGGTGGTTCGGCAAAGGTTGATAAATGAATTAGTGTCTTATTCTGATGTATATCAAACTGAATAAGAGTCCTGCCCCATGTCCTGACTATCAGTAAACCAGCAATAATGGCAATAAAAAGAAAAGCAGCAGAGGCAAAAATCAATGATTTCCTGAAAAAATTCGTTCTGAAAAACTTTATCATCATCTTACACTATTTCAGAAATTTCGTAATTTTTTCTATAAGTCCCCGCGGATATCATGTTAGCTTCATTTGAGTTTTTAACTGTTTCATTTTCAGGATTGTAATACAATTGTTTTTTCCCTGTTCTGTATGAAAGGTTTGCCAGATGAACGAGTGTTGCACTTTTGTGTCCCTGTTCTATATCAGAATTTGGTACTTTACGTGTACGGATGCAGTTTATAAAATCCTGCTGATGTACCTCGTCGGGGAAATACCCATATTCCTGAGCAATTATCTCAGAACCGGATCCAAGCACCTGCCAGCCTGCTCCATGACGTCCAAGATACATCATCCCTTCAGTTCCGTATATCTCCATTCTGTCGCTGTTGAATGGCCAGTTGGGGAAGAGATTACCATAACGTATTTCGGGAGAAGCCTTCGACATATATTCTCCGTATATTGAGGCTTCAACAGTCATCGGAAACTCTCCGAAATCATATGTTATAGTCTGGTTATCCGGAATATCCCTTTTATCGTCATAAAGAACCCTGCCTCCTGCGCAAAAAGCCGACAGGGGATGATCGGGATCACCCAATACCATTCTGGCAAGATCGATAACATGACAGCAGTCAGCGAGAGGTAATCCGCAGGAATAAGCCCAGAATTCGTTATATCCTTTATGGCGGCTTACATTATAAGGAACAAAAGGAGCCGGACCGAGCCACTGATCCCAGTCAAGGCCTGGAGGAACAGCTTCATCTTCCTTATAAATCCATGGTTTATGACCGGGAAGCATGCAATAAGCTTTTACAACAACGATCTTACCAAGTTTACCGCTTTGAATATAATCACGTGCAGAGAAATTATACGGAGCGCTTCTGTTCTGAAACCCACACTGTATAATTCTATTATATTTTTTACCTGCTTCAATCATTTTTCTTCCCTCAGGAATATTGAGTGAGATATTTTTTTCTACATAAACATCTTTACCTGCCTGGCAAGCCCGGATAGTAGCAAGAGCATGCCAGTGTTCAGGAGTACATATTACAACTGCATCAATATCCTTATCGTCAAAGGATTTTCTCATATCTCCGATTCGTACCGGTCTGAAATTCTGCTGCTTTTCAAGTTCATCAATAGCTCTGCCACCTCTAGCTTCATCAACGTCACAAACATATTTGACTTCTACACCCGGGACACATTTCTGCATGCTCAGGATAACCTGTGTTCCCCTGCCTCCGGCGCCAATAAGCGCCAGTACCACTTTATCATTTGCTTCTGCCATCACTTCAATGATTTAATTAAACTTTTTCCGGTACAATATAATTATCACGATAATTGTCTTTAAGAAGCTTATTTGCTTCTTCGTCATCAATGAATTTTTCTTTTTCAACATCGAACAGCAACTGCTTGTTACCGGTACGGTGTGCAATATTTGCCAAATGAGCAAGGGTAGCGCTCATATGCCCCTGCTCCATAGTGCTGTTAGGTTGTTTCCTGTTTCTGACACATTCAATAAAATTAATCTGGTGTTCTCTGTCAGAATGTATACCGCCATTCTGTTCAACGACCTGTTCTTTAGGACCATAAACCTGCCAGCCTCCCCCCTGTCGTCCGAGAAACATGACTCCGTCAGTGCCATAGATCTCAATCCTGTCTGCATTTGTTTTCCATTCCGGAAAACGTGACGGATCCATTCTGATATCGGTCGGAGTTTTTGACATATATCCGGTAACATTTCCACTTTCACAAGTCACAGTAAATTTGTCATAGTCAAAAGTTATTGACTGAACCTCTGGTGTCTGTTGTTCAGAATTCCAGATATGTTTGGCACCCCACCCGTAAACAGATCGCGGATGGCCGGGATCTCCCATTACAAAACGGGTCAGATCAAACTGGTGAACCGCATCATCAAGGAAGCCGGGGCAGTAATCATAGAAATATATCCAGCCTTTAAGAAGAGCGGGATTATATGGTCTGTAAGGTGCAGGGCCAAGCCAGGCATCCCAGGCAAGTGTCTGGGGGACTGCCTCCTCCGGGGCAGGTATCCATTTGCTTGCCGGAAGAAGGTTAAAAATTCTTATATGAATAACCTGGCCAAGTTTACCACTCTGAATATAATCCCTGGCATCATAGTTATACTGACCACTCCTGTTCTGAAATCCTACCTGAACGATACGACGGTATTTCTTTGCAGCTTCTGTCATTTTCCTTCCTTCCCAGATTGAATGAGAGGGGCTTTTTTCGACATATACATCCTTACCTGCCTGACAGGCAAGGATAGTAGCCAGAGCATGCCAGTGATCGGGAGTTGATATATATACAGCATCAATATCCCTGTCATCGAACACCTCATGCATATTCCTGATAGTCTGAGGTTTGTAACCAAACTGTTTTTCAATCTCATTTGCAACACGTGCAGAATTCAGATCATTTACATCACAAATGGTCTTCACTTCAACCCCGGTATTTTCCCTGCAACATGTAATAAGAGTTGAAAGACCACGGTTACCCGCCCCTATCAGGGCGAGAACAATTTTGTCATTTGCACCCTTACAGGAAGGCAATAACAATCCTGAAGCTCCAATTGCCAAACCAGCCG
>CAZPMM010000026.1:0-10835 GCA_964587405.1 uncultured Rikenellaceae bacterium | reverse complement strand
TTGTTGCACCTCCGATCAGAAGCGGTATCGTTACCTTTCTTCTTTCCATCTCGGAAGCCACATGTACCATCTCTTCAAGTGATGGTGTAATAAGTCCGCTCAATCCAATGAAATCAGCCTTTTCATTCAGTGCTGTATCTATTATTTTATCCGAAGAAGCCATTACTCCAAGATCCGTAACCTGATAATTATTACACGAGAGAACAACACCGACAATGTTTTTGCCAATATCATGAACATCTCCTTTAACCGTTGCAAGAACAATTTTTCCGGCGTTTTTCTTTTCCTCTTTCCTGCTTTCCTGTTCAATATAAGGAGCAAGCCCGGAGACTGCTTTTTTCATAACCCTGGCGCTTTTCACCACCTGAGGCAGAAACATCTTACCCGAACCGAACAGGTCGCCCACTTCATTCATTCCTCCCATCAGTGGTCCTTCAATCAGTTCAAGAGATCTTGAAAATAGTGATCGTGCTTCCTCCACATCCTGTTCAATATATTCATCAAGACCTCTTATCAGTGCATATCTGATCCGTTCAGTAACAGGAAGATTACGCCATTCATCACTTTTTTCTTCTTTCTTTCCTGCATTCTTTATCCCTTCGGCAAACTTAACAAGCCTTTCAGTAGCATCTTTCCTCCGGTTCAGGACGACATCCTCGGTCATCTGAAGCAAATCTGTATCTATCTCACTATATACCTGCAACATACCGGGATTCACTATTGCCATATCGAGGCCGGCGTTAATGGCATGATAAAGAAAAACGGAATGCATGGCTTCCCTTACTTTGTCTGTTCCCCGGAATGAGAATGACAGATTGCTTATCCCGCCGCTCACCTTCACAAAAGGCAGATTGTCCTTTATCCATTTTGTTGCTTTGATAAAATTGACTGCATAATTATTATGCTCCTCAATACCTGTTGCAACTGCAAGCACGTTAGGATCGAAAACAATATCTTCGGGAGGGAAACCTATCTTTTCAACAAGAAGCCGGTAAGATCGCTCAGCAACTGCAATTCTTTTTTCATATGTATCGGCCTGTCCATTCTCATCGAAAAGCATTACAACGGCAGCTGCCCCGTATTTACGTATTTGCCGCGCATGACTGAGAAAGACTTCTTCGCCTTCCTTAAGACTTATTGAATTAACAACCGATTTACCCTGAACACATTTCAGAGCAGCAGTAATGACACTCCATTTTGAAGAATCGATCATCAACGGCAGCTTTGCTATATCAGGTTCAGCCATAATAAGATTTACAAATTTCACCATGGCTTTTTCAGAATCAAGCATGGCTTCATCCATACATATATCAATAATCTGGGCGCCGCCTTCCACCTGGTTCCTTGCAATAGTGAGAGCTTCATCATACTTCTCTTCCCTTATAAGTCTTGCAAATTTCATTGAACCGGATACATTGGTCCGTTCACCGATATTAACAAAATTGGTTTGCGATGTAATTGTAAGAGCCTCAAGCCCGCTCAGTCTTGTATGTTTTTCAGTATCCGGCTTTTGCCTTGGTTCATATTTCTTCGATAATTCCGCTATTTTCCTGATATGATCAGGAGTAGTGCCGCAGCATCCTCCAATAATATTGACCCATCCTTCTTTCATGAATTCCTCAACAACAGAAGCCATGAAATCAGGCGGTTGGTTATATTCCCCGAACTGATCAGGCAAACCGGCATTCGGATGAACGGATACATAAAATCCCGTTTTACCCGACAATTCATGAATAAATGGTCGGAGTTGTTCAGCTCCAAGCGCACAGTTCAGTCCTATACTGAACAATGGAAAATGTGAGACCGAAACAAGAAATGCTTCAAGTGTCTGACCTGTAAGGGTTCTGCCACTGGCATCTGTTATCGTTCCGGAAACCATTACAGGCAGACTTATACCCTTTTCTTCAAAAATATTCGCGATGGAATAAAGAGCTGCCTTACAGTTCAATACATCAAATACTGTTTCAATCAGCAGTATGTGTACGCCGCCGTCAATAAGCCCGTTTACCTGTCCGGAATATGCTGCGGCAAGTTCATCAAAAGTAACCGAACGTTTACCCGGATCATTTACATCGGCCGACATTGATGCTGTGCGGTTAGTCGGACCTATCGATCCAGCAATGAAATGTTCCCGGGCTTCCGCCGCCTGCTCAAATGCTATAACTGACTCCAGTGCAATACAGGCAGCCTCATAATTCATTCTGTAAACCTGATCTCCCATACCGTAATCGGCCTGGGAAATACTGTTTGCATTAAAGGTATTGGTGGTAATAATATCTGCTCCCGCTTCAAGGTAATCAAAATGTATCTTTCTGATAATATCAGGCCTTGTAATATTCAGGATATCGTTATTACCCTTCAGGGGCAGGAGATGATCCCTGAAAAGGGTACCCCGGTAATCCTCCTCCTTTAGCTTGTGTTTCTGGATCATTGTTCCCATTGCACCGTCCAGGATGAGAATCTTTTTTGTAATTATCTCTTCAGGCGAATATCTCATTTTTAAATATATATCATTAATAATAATCCAAATAAACCATTACGTAATGATTCCGCTAATGAAATTATCGTAAAATTCAGGCTGCAAATTTAAACAAATTAATACTTCATCACCTGCACATGCCCATAGGCAGTTGAGGCATTTCTTGAATTCTTCTTTTAAGATGAAGTGTTTCCATTATCCGGGAATAATATTTTTTCAGAAGCAAAGATATAAAGGATTTTTGAAAAAATAAATCTCATGGCTGAAGCTATGTCACAGCTTTGTTAATCTCGGCTTCCCTGTCTTTGTAGCCTGTAACAATTTTATAGTATTTTTGCACTGTTAAATTCTGTATTGCATGCAAAATAATCTTTATATATACAACAGCCTTACAAGAAGCAAAGAGTTATTCAGTCCTCTGCATCCCCCATTTGTCGGACTTTATGTATGCGGTCCTACGGTTTACAGCAATGCTCATCTGGGACATGCCCGGCCGGCAATTACCTTCGATCTTCTGTACCGTTATCTGCTTCATCTCGGATATAAAGTACGGTATGTCCGAAATATAACTGATGTGGGACATCTGGAAAATGATGCCGATGAAGGAGAAGACAAGATCGAAAAAAAAGCACGGCTGGAACATCTTGAACCGATGGAAGTTGTCCAGAAATATCTGAATACCTTCCTGAAAAACATGGAACAGTTGAACACTTTGTCTCCTTCAATTGAGCCACGGGCATCCGGACATATAATTGAACAGACAGAGATGATAAAAAAGATACTCGATGCAGAATATGCTTATGAAATAAATGGTTCGGTTTATTTCGATGTTCTTAAGTATAATGAAAAATTCAATTACGGAAAGCTTTCGGGAAGGGTTCTGGAAGAACTTCAGCAAAACACCCGTTTAATTGAAGGGACTGATGAAAAGCGTAATCCTTTCGATTTTGCACTCTGGAAAAAGGCTACACCAGAACATATTATGAGGTGGCCGTCTCCATGGAGCGATGGTTTTCCCGGCTGGCACCTTGAATGTTCGGCAATGAGCACGAAATACCTTGGCGAAGTCTTCGATATTCACGGTGGAGGTTTGGATCTGCTGTTCCCTCATCATGATTGTGAAATAGCACAGTCAACAGCTGCTTTCGGACAGGAATCGGTCAGATACTGGATGCATAATAACATGATCACAATTAACGGTCAGAAAATGGCCAGATCACTGGGGAATTTTATAACCCTCGACCAGCTTTTTACAGGCACCCATCCTCTGCTTCAACAGGCATACAGCCCCATGACAATCAGGTTTTTCATCCTTACTGCACATTACCGGAGCACTGTCGATTTTTCAAATGAAGCTCTTATCGCTGCTGAAAAAGGTTTACGGAAACTGATGAAGGCCGTTCAGACACTAAAATCCCTGAAAATATCAAAGGATTCAACGGTAGATATAGCTTCTTTGAGGAAAGGAATGTACGATGCGATGAATGACGACCTTAATACACCCCTCCTTCTGGCACAACTGTTTGAAGGTGTAAAATATATTAATTCAGTAAATGACGGAACCGACAGAATCAGCAAAAACGATCTCGAAGCTTTGAATTCCATCTTCAATACATTTGTTTCCGATATACTCGGGCTGAAAGATGAAACAGCAGAAAAAAGTGATGAAAAGCTTACATCCGATCTTATGAAGATCATCATCAGCCTGCGGCAGGAAGCCAGGAACAAAAAAGAATGGTCTGTTTCGGATCATATCAGGGATGAACTGAAGAAAGCAGGAATTGTGCTTAATGATACTAAAGACGGGGTAACATGGAAGAAAGATTGACATATAAATCGGCAGTTGTCAATGCAGGCACCCTGTCCCTCGGAGTACGACACCCCATCCGTATCCAGTCGATGACAAACACCGACACAAATGATACAAAGTCATCTGTTGAACAATGCATAAGAATAATTGAAGCGGGCGCCGATCTGGTCAGACTGACAGCCCAGGGTGTAAAAGAAGCCCGGAATCTTGAAAATATAAAAAGAGAGATCAGAAATGCCGGATTTGATACACCTCTCATTGCAGATATTCATTTCAATCCTGCCGCTGCTGAAACTGCCGCAAAAATAGTGGAGAAAGTCAGGATCAATCCCGGAAATTATGCCGATAAACGTGCTGCGTTCATAAAAAATGAAATTAACGATAAGGAATACAACGAAGAACTGGAAAGAATACATCAAAGACTCCTTCCCCTTATAAAAATCTGTATTGAGAATAACACTGTTATACGTGTCGGTATTAATCACGGTTCTCTTTCGGACCGTATTATGACACGTTACGGAAATACTCCCGGGGGAATGGTACAATCAGCTCTTGAATTTATCAATATATTCCGTTCCGAAAATTTCAATAATCTTGTTCTGTCAGTCAAATCTTCTGATACCTGTATACTGCTTGAATCCAACAGATTGCTCGTAAAAAAAATGCAGGAGAACGAACTTTCATATCCGATACATCTGGGAGTTACCGAAGCTGGTGAAGGTGAAGACGGAAGGGTTAGATCTGCTGCAGGGATCGGAGCTTTGCTGTCTGAAGGCATTGGTGATACAGTAAGGGTTTCCCTGTCGGAGGATCCTGAAAAAGAAATACCTGTAGCAAAAGAAATAGTGAACTTCCTTTGCGGCCCCAGAGGCAGGATAAAAAGTCCGGTCCCTTTTCAGGACTTTAAGGAAAGAGATAAGCTGTATAAGCCGGAAGTCATTACTTATAATGAAGGCCGTTACCTGAAGGAAGATAATACGCCTTTTAAGGGGAAAATGCTTATTTTCAATTTCAATTCTCCTCCTCTCCTTTCAGATAAGCCCGGTAGCAATGACTACCTCAATCCTATTTTCGACGAAGATGACCCTGTGAAGCTTTCTGTTGATGCGGCTGTTTTGCTCGGAAGATATTTTATCCTGAAACAACCCGAAGGTCTTTGTCTGACAAACCGGGGTAAAGTACAGGGTGAAAAACTGAAAAATCTTTCATACTCAATACTTCAGGCAAGCGGGGCAAGAATAACCCGGAATCAATATATCTCATGCCCTACCTGTGGAAGAACAAAATTCAATCTTCAGAAATCCGTTCAAAAAGTAAAAAAAGCTACTTCACATCTCACAGGATTAAAAATTGCTGTTATGGGCTGTATAGTAAACGGGCCCGGTGAGATGAAAGGCTCTGATTACGGCTATATAGGTGCAGGCGAAGGAAAAGTACATATATACAGAGGAATGGCTCCTGTTTACAAAAATGTTCCCGAAGAAGAAGCCATCGGAAAACTACTGGAACTAATAAGTTCAGATAGTAAAATACACAGTAAAGGTTCAAAGACACAAAGTTGCAAATGAATTAAACCATCCTGTAATCCAACTGTTTCTTCTGGAGATCAGCTTTCACAACTTCTATCGTAACCTTATCTCCAAGGGTATAAACCTTACCCGTTGACCGTCCCTTCAGGCAATAATTATCCTCATCGTATTCATAATAATCATCTTCCAGCTCTCTTATATTGATCATCCCTTCACATTGATTCTCAATAATCTCCACATATATCCCCCATTCGGTAACACCTGAAATGACACCTTCATATCGCCTTCCCGTTTTATCACTCATAAACTCTACCTGTTTGTATTTTATGGATGCTCTCTCAGCTTCGGAAGCAAGCTTTTCCATCTTTGAAGAATGATCACTTAGCTTTTCGTATATTTCCTTACCTCCGGGCTTCTTTCCTTCCAGGTATGATGAAAGCAACCTGTGAACCATCATATCAGGATATCGCCTGATGGGAGATGTAAAATGAGTATAGTATTTGAATGCAAGCCCGTAATGACCAATATTATCTGTTGAATAAACAGCTTTTGCCATTGCCCTCAGAGCTAGTGTCTCAATTATATTCTGTTCTTTCTTTCCTGCAATTGATTTCAGAAGCCTGTTCATTGACTTTGGAAGTGGTACAGTATCATCACCGCCAAGCTTATAACCAAAACGCTTAATGAACTGAGTGAAATTTGCTATTTTTTCCGGATCAGGCTTATCATGTATCCTGTAAACAAATGTTTTTCCCCTAAGCTTTTTCCCAACCAGCTCGGCAACTCTTCTGTTTGCAAGAAGCATGAATTCTTCAATAAGCTGATTGGCTGTTCCCATCTCACGGAATTTTATTGCAAGAGGTTTGCCGTTCTCATCAAGGTCAAATTTGACTTCAATCTTCTCAAATGCAAATGAACCTGCAGAAAACCTTCTTTTCCTTATTTTCTGAGCAAGATCATGAAGGATAAGTACCTGATCTTTCATCGGACCGTCACCGGTATCGATCACTTTCTGTGCTTCAGCATAAGAAAACTGCTTGTCAGAATTGATTATGGTACTGCCAAACCATTCCTGTAAAACTTCTCCTTCCTCATTCAATTCAAAAACAGCAGAATAAGTCAGCTTGTCTTCACCCGGATTAAGCGAACAGATATGATTTGAAAGTCGTTCAGGCAACATGGGAACTACCCTGTCGACAAGATAAATAGAAGTTGCTCTCTGTTTTGCCTCAGCATCAGTGATCGAATCAGGTCTCACATAATGAGTTACATCGGCAATATGTATACCGGCTTCCCAATTGCCGTTATCAAGCTTACGAAGGGAAAGAGCATCATCAAAATCCCTTGCATCGGCAGGATCAATTGTAAATGTGGGTACAAAACGGAAATCCCTTCTCGATCTGATATCTTTTTCAGTTATCTCCGCCGGGATTGCTTCAGCATCCTTAACTACTTCCTCCGTGAAATGATAAGGCAGCTCAAACTCTGCAAGTATAGCATGTATCTCCGTCTCATGTAATCCCGGATCTCCAAGCACATTTATAACTTCAGCAACAGGATTCTTGGATTTGGAGTCCCATTCGATAACCTTTGCAACAGCTTTCTGTCCCTGCTTTGCACCGTTCAGTTTTGAAAGAGGTATGAACAGATCAAAGGGCATATTCTTATTGTCGGGAATCAGAAATGCAAAGCCCGGCAATACTTCAATGGTCCCTACAAATGAATTACGCCATCTTTCAATTATCTCAACAACTTCACCCTCAGGTCTTGCCCCTTTTCTGCGGGCATATAACAAAACTTTCACCTTATCGCCGTGAAGCGCTGTCTTCAGATTCCTTGCCGATACGAAAATGTCTTCCTTTATATCCTCACTTATTATATAACCATCTCCCATCCGGGTCATATCGACTGTTCCGGTAACATAAGAATAAACGATCTTAGCCCTGTATTTCCCCTGATATACTTCTTCTACTACCTCCTGCTTTTTAAGATTCCTCATTATTTCAGAAATCATCTGCCGTTCTGCAGGATCATTGATATTCAGACGCTTGGCTATTTGTTTGTAATTAAATCCCTGTTTGGAGTTATTTGAAAGTATTGAAAGTATATGGTCCTTTAACTGCTCTCCGGAAATCCCGGATTTCTTCTTCCCCCTACCTTTCCTGCTCATATTTTATTGTTTTTACGAAAGTACAAATTTGAAATATTAATTTTATACATTTGATATTATATAAGAAAATTATGCCTGCAATGAAATCTGTGCCCTCCCCATCCCCCTCAATAGTAACAAGAAACACCGGTAATGAATGTGTCCTTGTCCCAGTTACAAACAATATTGCCGATATGAACAGTGTTTATACTCTTAATGAGACCGGCGCTTTTATATGGGAACTGATCGACGGTAAAAAAAATATTGAAGAACTGATCAATGCAGTAGTCAATAAATATGACACCGACTACAGTACAGCAACCCGGGATGTGCTTTCCTTTATCGAAAAAATGAGTGATTATCTGATATTAAGTCATTAATTTATTGTAATAAAGGAATTCTCTCATTTAATTAATATCCGGGAATTTTAGTGAAAAGAACCTTCATTTATAAAACTTGTCCCGATTTCTCTGGTATATCTTTGCAGGTTTTTATATTTTCACCTTTGCAACATTGTTCCGTTGCAACATTATACTTTCGTGCCACAGAGCCAATATTCCGTTGCAACATGAACTGATGTATTTTTGCTAAAACGGATGAAAAGCTATACCCTGAATATCGCAAGCTATAAAATCAGATTTGAAAATCCATCAGGTGATATAGAATTGATGCCGTCTGAACGATTCAGCAGTTATATTTCCCGGGATGACAGAGTCAATTATGATATTTGTATCAGAGTTTTTACAGATGACGGAGGATTACCTTCCGATGCTTCAAAAGTTTTTTCTGCACCATATGTTGAAGAGATCAATGGTATCAGAATAAAAAAGAATGAAAAATTCTGGAGTGTATACAAAAAAGAAAAAGATCTGTATTTACTGAGCAACTTTCCTTTTACCAGAGAAGACAGATCGGGTATCCTGAGGTTTTCAATTGAAAACAATGTCTGGGATCTTTACATGAGAGGAGCCGGCCATTCATTTGATCCTATGGAATATCCCTTCGACGGACTTATATTATATTATCTCACAGTTATGCATGGCGATATAATGATCCATGCCTCGGGAGTCAATTATGAAGGGAAAGGATATATTTTCAGCGGTATTTCCGGGAAGGGAAAAACAACCATTGCCGGACTATGGTATAATAAAGGAGCACAAATAATTCACGACGACAGGCTAATTATCAGAAAAACAGACTCCGGCTATTCTATGTACAACACTCCCGTCTACAGGAATGATCAGGCACGTGAATCGGCTGTCAACAGCATCTTCCTGATCGACCATGGAACTGAAAACAGAATATTACCGCTGAAGGGAGCCGATGCAATTACTTCATTGATATCAAACTGTATTCAGCACAACTGGAGCGAAGTAATAATAAAAAAAATGCTCAATTCGGCAATAAATATATGTATTTCGGTTCCGGTTTATAATCTCTGGTTCCGTCCCGATATTGCCATAACCAGTTACATCCTTCAACATGAAAAATGAAGATCATATAATTGTAAGGGATCTTGGCTTCTTACTTCTCGAAAAAGGAACTATTCTTAAAATAAAAGCAAATGGTTTCAGTATGTATCCTTCAATCAAACCCGGAACAATTATTTTTATAGAGCCTGTAAAAAAAGACGGCAATATTATCCCGGGACAGATCATAGCTTGGAAAAGAGAATCCGGATTTGTGGTTCACAGGTTAATAAGGAGAGAAAACAAAGATGATCAGGTTTTATATTATACCAGAGGAGACAGCTGTAAAAATGAAGATAAACCTGTAAAAAGTGATCAGATAGCAGGGAAAGTGATCCGGATGGAAGACAGGAAACACAGGATAAGAGAAGGGAACAGCCTGATCACAAAACCATGCTATTCAATAAACAGGATAATTGTTTGGCTTATACTTAAAATAAAACGTATTTACGGATTTTTTACAAACAAATCTGCGGGATCACTTACAATTTTAATGTTAATTGCCATTCCTTTGTGAAACCTTTGTTTTCCTTTGTTGTAACTATAAGCCTGCAGGCAGGCACAAAGGCGTACAAAGAAAGAAAATAAATAATTATACGGATCAGGCATATGTTAATGTTTCTGAAGGATACAGACTATATGAACCGGAAATTTAAATACTTCAGGGAATCCTTAAAACTTGTATGGCAAAGTGCTCCGGGCTGGACTTTTGCCAATATTGTAATTTCTGTTCTTCGCAGCTTCCTTCCCCTTCTGCTGCTGTGGCTTCTAAAGAACCTGATAGATAAACTGACACTGGCTGCTTCGGTAAAATCACCCGACGGTCTGTCCGGTATCATCTGGCCAATAGTACTCGTGGTCATAATCTGGTTTATTGACGAAGCATCTTCAGACCTTGGCAATTATATCCGGAAGAAACAATCGGTCAGACTGGAAACACATATGTACGGACTTATTCATGCCAAATCTCTAAGACTCGACCTGCTCAATTTCGAACATTCAGTATATTTTGATTCCCTTTCAAGAGCTTCAAGGGAAGCACCATGGAGACCAAACAGCATTCTTAATAATGTGGTCTCACTGTTCAGGAGCCTCCTTTCACTTCTCCTCATGGCAGGACTGCTTGTCGCTCTTCACTGGACAATTGCATTGCTGCTTCTGGTGGTAAATATTCCCGGAATATGGTTCCGGCTTCGGTTTGCTGATACCCTGTATAATTTCCAGCGTGAACAGACTCCCGAACAAAGAAAAACAACATACTTCAACTGGCTTCTGACCGGCGACCGGCCTTCAAGGGAGATAAGACTGTTCGGCCTCGGAAAATATTTTACAAATCTGTTTAGAAAATCATTCCTCCAAACCAGGGAAGAAGAAATAAAAATAATAAGAAAAAGAACCG
>CAZPMM010000025.1:0-10897 GCA_964587405.1 uncultured Rikenellaceae bacterium | reverse complement strand
TTTGTTTAAAGATTCCGGCCAGGCGAGGCTGAATAAAAGATTAGCTGTGGTATATTTCCCCGGGATTGCTATCCTTGAACTGCATATTTCTTTATCAGTCAGCTTTTTCCTGCCGATCAACAATGGACCGTTCTTATATCCCAGGGCACTTCCTGAGTCAAGTATAAGATAATTACCGGCAGCAAAGGCATATGCATAACAACTCATCTTGGTGACATCCGTTGTTCCTGAAAAAGCTCTTTTATTGAGGTCTTCAACATCAGTCATGAAGCAATCGAACTCAAGTCCTTCTGTATCAACGAGCCCAAGTGCCATTGCTGCAAAAATATAGGTGTCATTCGGACAGGGAGAAAATCCAAGAGTTAGTTTCATCCTTTCAATTAATAGTTGTAAGTATATCTTTCAGTGCCGCAGACAGATTATCAAGTGCGAGCTTAATATTCCATCTGCCCCGGTTTCGGGGGCCGACTTTGTTTGAAACAGCTCTCAGTGCCATGAAAGGTACTTTTTCCATACTGCAGACATAGAAGAATGCAGCTCCCTCCATAGTCTCGATATCCGGATAGTATTTCAGGAATAATTTGCGGGCTGTGGCTGCGGTACCTGTTACAGTATTTACGGTTATTGCTGTCACAGGTCTGATCTTTAAAGCAAATTGTTCAACATATCTGTTTACTGCACTTATTTTTCCATCGGTGAAAGGATAGATCCAGGGATCATGCAAGCCTGATTCATAAAGAGTCTGAAAACCAGCAGCCGTTTCTATTCCTGAATCTGCGAAACAATCCATAACAGGCATTACAACGTCTCCGGTTTTGATTTCTTTTATGAAACTACCAGCAATTCCGGCATTTATCGCCAGATCAGGAAGGGATTCCGTATTAAACCATTTGGTCAGAGACCATGCTGTTGCAACTGCACCAACCCCTGTTACAAGAAGATCTATGGATGTATCTCCCGCAACATATAAATGAGGTTTTTTAACCGGCCTGGTAAATTTCGCAATAATCCCGGCTTCTGCTTCTGTCGCTGTTACCAGTAGTATCCTCATTTATATTTACAGAATCAGTTTAATCAATAAGAGTTTAAATATATTTAAAAAGATCAACTATATTGGTTAATATTGCAAGCTAATTAATTGAATGATGTTATATCTTACCCGTCGCGAAAGATTCAGTGCTGCACACAGAATGTTCAGGCAGGACTGGACGGATGAAAAAAACATGGAATTCTTCGGTAAATGTTCCAATCTGAAATGGCACGGTCATAATTACGAACTTTTTGTTACGATAAAAGGAGAGGTGTCGCCTGAAACCGGCTTTGTAATGAACATAAGTACTCTTAAAGAGATTATCAGGGAAAGGATCATAGATAAGATCGATCATAAGAATATAAATCTTGAAGTCCCTTTTATGGAGGGAAAGATTGCAACCACTGAAAACCTTGCCGTTTCAATATGGGAAGAACTCAGGCCATTTATCGAAAAAGAAGGAGCAAAGCTTCATTGTGTAAAAATATTTGAAACTGAAAATAATTCAACCGAATATTATGGCTAAAGTAATTAAAGACGCAAAGAATGAGGAGTCAACTGTACGGAACGGTTATAATAAAATTGAATCATGGGATGAAGAAAACATAAAAGAACTCTCTGGAATATATTACAGGGTACTTCAACTTCTCGGAGAAGATCCTGAACGCGAAGGACTTAAGAAAACTCCGGAAAGAGTTGCGAAAGCATTGAATTTCCTGACCATGGGGTACTCCTTGAATCCTTGTGAGATAATCAATTCTGCCAGGTTCAAGGAAGATTATAAACAGATGGTCATTGTAAAGGATATAGATATTTATTCCATGTGTGAACATCATATGCTCCCCTTCTTTGGTAAAGTACATGTTGCATATATACCTGACGGTTATATTACCGGTCTTAGTAAAATTGCCAGAGTTGTGGAAGCATTCAGCCGCCGGTTGCAGGTTCAGGAAAGGCTGACCGTTCAAATCCGTAATACAATACAGGAGTGTCTTAATCCACTTGGTGTTGCAGTAGTTATTGAGGCACAACATATGTGCATGCAGATAAGAGGGGTTCAGAAACAGAATTCGGTCACAACAACATCAGCATTTACCGGTATTTTCCTTTCCAACCTCAATACACGCGAAGAATTTATTCATCTTATAGGTTCCAGACTTCATTAATAATCTGCTATGAAAGCTTACGTATTCCCAGGACAAGGGGCACAATTCCCGGGAATGGGCAGAGATCTGTATGAAAGATCCACCCAGGCCAAAAAATTGTTTGAAAATGCAAATGCAATTCTGGGTTTCAGGATTACCGACCTGATGTTTAACGGAACTGAAGAAGATATTAAACAGACAAAGGTTACACAACCATCAATATTCCTTTATTCGGTCATTCTTGCTTCGGTGTCAGAAAACAGATTTATCCCTGATATGGTTGCAGGCCATTCACTTGGAGAGTTCTCGGCACTTGTGGCAAATAAAACATTATCATTCGAAGATGGATTATTACTTGTGTCGCGGAGGGCATTGGCAATGCAGAAAGCCTGCGAAAAAGTTCCTTCGTCAATGGCTGCTATAATTGGACTTGATGAAAGGATAGTTGCTGAGGTATGTGCCGGCATAAGCGATATTGTTGTCCCTGCCAATTATAACAGTCCTGGCCAGATAGTAATTTCCGGCTCAGATCTGGGTATTGAAAAAGCAATTGAGATACTAAAGACAAAGGGTGCAAAATTGGCATTGAAACTACAGGTAGGCGGAGCTTTCCATTCACCGTTCATGGAACCTGCAAGGGCAGAACTTGAGGAAGCTATAAGGAACACAAAGTTCTGTAATCCGATATGTCCCGTTTTCCAGAATGTCGATGCATTACCATCTCTTGATCCAAATAGAATAAAAGCAAATCTGGTTGCACAACTGACTTCTCCCGTGAGATGGACACAATGTGTTGAAAATATGATTTCTCATGGTGCAAAACATTTTATCGAAGCAGGTCCGGGAAGTGTCCTTCAGGGACTGATCAAAAAGATTAACAAGGATGTAATTACAGAAGGAGCTGCATTATGAATGCTGGCTGACTTTGTAAAAGACATATCTTTAATAAGAGGTTTCAGGGGAAAGCAGGTATTAAAGTACTAGAATTCCCTTTGCATTTCAGGGATGGTATTATGCTGTTAATTATCTGATTTCCCATGTCGATCCGCTTTTAAGCAAATCTTCCATCGAATTTATCCTGCTATCCGCTTTAATTTTCCTGATCTGTTCTTCCATCTCTGCTTCGTAGGTTTTTCCTTCCACAGCCCTTATAACGCCCAGAGCTACAGGGTATTCCGGATATCTCATATTGGCAAGCATATAATGTATTCCAGGATTTTGCTCTTTAGCATCATGTTTGAGAATGTCGCCGGTACTAATGCCATTTTCTCCTATTTTGACTACTTTTAATTCTAACCCTTTTAGTATCAGGCCTTTGTCATTTTCACGCCCAAAGATCATCGGTTCTCCGTGCCTGAGGATAATCGTTCTGTCATCCCTGTGAGCCCTGCCGGTAAACTTTTCATGAATACCATCATTAAAAATCACACAGTTTTGCAGTACTTCTATAACAGATGTACCTTTATGTTTTGCAGCTTCGATATATATCTGTGTGGAAAGAGTCACATTGGCATCCACAGTTCTGGCAAAAAATTTCCCTTTTGCTCCCACTACAAGTTCTCCAACAGAGAAAGGTTCTTCAATAGTTCCGAAAGGTGAAGTTTTTGTTACAATACCTTTTTCGGATGTCGGTGAATACTGACCCTTTGTAAGACCATATATCTTGTTATTGAACAATATTATATTAAGATCTATGTTTCGCCTGATCACATGTATGAAATGGTTGCCTCCGATAGCCAGTGCATCTCCGTCACCGGTGATCAGCCATACACAAAGTTCAGGATTGGCAATTTTAACTCCCGATGCAATTGCAGCAGCACGGCCATGAATTCCATGGAATCCGTAGTTATCCATATAATAAGGGAATCTGGACGAACAACCGATACCAGATACAAAAACAAATTTTTCTTTTGGTATACCAAGTTCCGGCAAAGCTTTTTGGACTGCATTCAGGATTGCATGGTTACCGCATCCGGGGCACCATCTTACTTCCTGATCACTTTTAAAATCTTTTGGTGTATATTGCATTGGCTGTAGTTCTGTCATTTTAATTGTCCTCCAGTATTTTGATGCAATAATCTTTTATTTCTTTGATTGTGAACGGCATACCTTGAACCTTGTTTATCTGTTCAAAGGTAAATTCACCATGTTTCGATCTGAGATAGGAAGCAAACTGTCCCTGATTTAATTCTCCCACTGCAATTTTTTTGAATTTGTTGAATACTTCCTTCACATTCTTTGGCAATGGATTAATATAATTGAAATTTGCACAGCTTACCTTATGGCCCTCAGCCTGTAATTCTTTCACGGCTGCAACTAAGTAACCCTTTGTTCCTCCCCATCCTACAAGCAACAGATCGCCGGAAGCTTCACCCCTGATCCTGAGGTCAGGTATTTTTTCAACAACTCTGGCAATTTTTTCAGACCGGAATTTTGCCATTAATTCGTGGTTTTCAGGCATATATGACACAGTTCCCCTGACAGTTTTTTCAAGTCCCCCTATGTGGTGTTCCAATCCTTTTGTACCGGGAATTGCCCAGTAACGGGCTAAGGTGTCACTGTTTCTTTTATAAGGATGGAATGGTAGATCATTTGCATCTGCATAAGGAGGAATTATTGGAGGAAGATTTTTTAAATCAGGCACTTTGAATGGTTCAGAACCAGTTGCCAGGTACCCGTCAGTTAGCAATATTACAGGTGTCATATGCTCTATTGCAATTCTGGCTGCCTCATAGGCAAAATGGAAACAATCAGCAGGAGTACTTGCTGCAATTACGACTACCGGACTTTCACCATTTCTTCCATATAGTGCCTGAAGCAGATCAGCCTGCTCTGTCTTTGTCGGCAAACCGGTTGAAGGACCTCCTCTTTGAACGTTTATAATCACTATCGGAAGTTCGGCCATAACCGCCAGACCTATTGCTTCCGATTTAAGAGCCAACCCCGGACCGGATGTTGATGTTACAGCCAGATTTCCGGCAAAACTTGCACCAATAGCAGAACATATACTTGCTATCTCATCTTCCGCCTGGAAACTTTTGATCCCAAGATCTTTGTGTTTAGCAAATTCTTCAAGTATTTCTGTTGCAGGAGTAATGGGATAGGATCCGATGAAAATTTCAAGATCTGCCTTCTCTGCAGCTGCCATAAGTCCCCAGGCAGTTGCAGTGTTGCCGTTTATATTTCGATATAAACCGGAAGCTAAATTGGCTGGCCGGATCTTGATCACCGGGTTAAGAACTCCTATTGTTTCAGAATAATAATAGCCTGCCCTGAGTGCTATCTTATTAGCTTCGGCAATTTCTGGCCGGGATGAAAATTTTATGTCAAAATACTTCTCGGTATATTTTAATCTCCTGTCAAACAGCCAGTAGACCATCCCGAGTGCAAACATATTCTTAGTTCTGAGCACTGATTTTGGATCGAGTCCGAAATTTTTCAATGCTTCTTTTACCATCGAAGTGATTGGTGCAGGAATGATATTATGGGTTTCAAGCTTCTCTTCTAAGATCGGATCGTTTATATAACCGGCTTTCTCAATATTCTTTTCAGTAAAATTATCCTTATCATAAATAATTGTTCCTCCATTCTTAACCCACAGGGCGTTGGCTTTTATTGCTGCCGGGTTCATTGCCACCAGTACATCTGCATAATCGCCCGGTGTCTCAATTGCTGAATTCCCGAGATGAATCTGAAAGCTTGAAACACCTTCAACAGTACCCTGTGGTGCACGTATCTCGGCCGGATAATCAGAGAAAGTAGTGAAATCATTTCCGTAATGAGCGGCAGCATCCGAAAAAAGAGTACCTGTCAGATGCATCCCGTCACCCGAATCGCCAGAAAATCGGATGACCACTTCTTCTTTTGAAATAACTTTCGTACACTTAGCCATGATAACCTTATGTTTTTTCAAGTCAAGAATGAAGTTAATCAAATAAGTAATTAAAATTTAAAAGTCAGGTATATAAATGCGAAGGAACAAATAATAAATTTCAAATGTGTTGATTTTGGTCATGTTTTAAACGACACAGTGTATTTATCACAGTCTGTTCCTTATCAGACAAGTTATTAACGCTTTGTGCATCAATAAAAAGTTTATGGAATTATATTTATCGGAAATACTGAGATACAGCTGTTTGCCTGAATCCGGCATTGTTTGCAATAATATTTTATGTTACTTACTTTAACTTTTAGTGAGAAAATCCGTACAACTGGAAAATTAAAAATTACAAGTTTTAGTTAATTTCACAAGTGAAAGTCAAGTTTAGGGGTTTGCAAAAAAAGTTTATATACATTGTAGTATTCTCATTTCTATTGTTTGTAGAAAGTAATGGACAAGATCCGACATTTTCACAGTTTTATGCAAATCCATTATATCTGGCTCCATCATTTGCAGGTGCAACTGAAGAATATCGTCTGGGGATGAATTACAGAAACCAGTGGCCTGCAGTTCCTGGTGTATTCCACACTTACAGTATTGCATTTGATAAGGCGATGCCTAATTTTAATTCCGGAATCGGAGTCCTTGCAACATATGATGTGGCAGGTTCCGGTGACCTCAGTACAACAAATATAGGCTTATTATATTCATACGATTTCAATATTAACAAGGACTGGCACATAAGACCGGGTGTCCAATTTAAATTCTATTACCTTGGACTTGATATTTATAAGCTGATCTTTAACAGTCAGCTGACCGGCAGTGGTACAACACCATCTGTGTATCCGCCACCTTTTGAAAATGTCGCGGATGTTGATTTTGCTACATCAGCGATGGTTTATAATGATCGTATATGGGCGGGATTTACTCTCGATCATCTGCTAGTACCTAAAACATCCTTTTACGGTAATGAATCAAATGTTCCTGTAAAATTCAATCTCTTTGGAGGTACGCAGATAATGAGAAAGACAAGGCTCAGAGTTAAGCTTCAGGAGGTGCTTTCTGTTGCCGTAAACTTTCAGAAACAGGCAAAATTTTACCAGACTGATCTGGGTCTTTATTATTACCGTGATCCTCTGATATTTGGTATGTGGTACAGAGGAATACCCTTTGTGACATCACAGGCCGGAGATGCTATTATAGGACTTATAGGTGTTAAAACAAATCATTTTCATCTGGGATACAGTTATGACTTTACGGTATCAAATCTGATAAGTTCAACAGCCGGAGCTCATGAGCTTGCAATAATATACGAATTCACTTCATTTTCACTCAATACGCAGAAAAGAAAAATCAGGGCGATTCCATGTCCGGAGTTTTAAATTGATGTAATTTACTCTCTTTAATTAGCCCCGTTTATTTATTTGTTTTTATATTTGCGGACTAATAAATCGCATTTGTTTAACTAATATTAAATCTGTGATGAAGAATCTGTCCATTGTCCTTTTTACAGTTTTATTTCTTGCATTAATCATTCTTTATATACTTCATTTTACTGGAAATAATAAAGAGATGCCTGTCAGTCAGGAAAACCTGAGTACTGCGTTAACATCAGAGGGTATAGCGTTTGTTAATATCGATTCGGTCATAATGAATTTTGAGATGTTCTTTGACAGAAGGGAAGATCTGATGGCCAAACAGAAAAATGCTGAATCCGAACTTACAACCAAAGGCAACAAGTATGAAAGGGATGCGAAAGATTTCCAGGAAAAGGTGACAAAAGGATTGGTTACACGGGCAACGGCTGCAGAAATGGAACAAGGTCTGCTTAAACAACAGCAGGAACTTATTTCACTCCGAGATAATCTCCAGACTAATCTTATTGAAGAGGAACAGGTGATGAACAGGCAGATCATCGATTATATAACCACTTACCTGGAACAAAATAAGTCTGTATTTAATTATCAGTATATTCTTGGAAAATCATTCGGCAGTGTTGTTCTGTATGGCGATCAAGCCCTTGATATTACCAAACAAGTAACAGAGGCGATCAATCTGAAATATAAGTCGGAAAAAACGACAAAAAAATAAGAACCATGGGTTTTGCCACTAAGTGGCTGGCTGAAAATGCCCTTTTTCCGGAATTATTCAAAGAAAAACCTTGTGACAATACAGGTATAATTGTAGTGATACCTGCATATAATGAACCGGATATTACTCTGGTACTGGATTCTCTTGCATTATGTGATGAACCTTCCTGTAAAGCCGAAGTAATAATAATTGTAAATCTGAAAAAGGATACTTTGCCAGAAGCAGTTTTGAATAACCGGAAATGTATTGAAAATATTGAAAGCTGGAAAAAGAACAATTCCAATTGCTTCTTCCGGCTTTTTTATTTTGACACTGGAATACCCTCATTTAAGAGATGGGGTGTGGGACTGGCTCGGAAAACAGGAATGGATGAAGCAACAAGGCGCTTTAATGCAACAGATAATCCCGGAGGGGTAATTGTATGTCTTGATGCTGATTGTACCGTCGAAAAGAATTATTTTGTTTCAATTGAAAAAGGACTCCTGAACAGCAAAAAACATACAGCCTGTTCTCTTTATTATGAACATCCTTTTCCCAGAGATAATTTTTCCAAAGGAAAATATCATTATATAGTGAGTTACGAGTTACATTTACGTTATTATGTCTGCGCCCTCCGGATGGTGGGATATCCTTATGCATTTCATACGGTTGGTTCTGCAATGGCAGTAAAGGCAAAAGAGTATGTAAGAGTTGGGGGAATGAACCGCAGAGAAGCAGGAGAGGACTTTTATTTCATCCAGAAACTGGTGCAGTCGGATACTTATTTTTCTCTTAATTCCACTGCCGTATATCCTTCGGCCAGAGAATCAATGCGGGTTCCTTTCGGGACAGGAGCCACTATCTCCATGCTGTCCGGGAAACAGGGTCAGCATTTCCTTACTTATGATTTCGACGCTTTCAGAGAACTGGGTACTGTATTCGGAATGAGAAAATATCTTTTCCATTGTTCTGTAAAGGAATCAGAAAATATTTATAAAGAGCTGCCGCAGGGCCTGAGATCTTTTATAACTGAACAAGAATGGATGATGAGAATCTCGGAGATAAATGCCAATACTTCTTCGTTTGAATCATTCAGTAAGAGGTACTTTGGTTGGTTCAGCATGTTCAGGATAGTAAAATTCCTGAATTATGTTCATGACGGAATTTATTTAAAAAAGCCTGTTACATTATCAGCAATTGAAATGCTGAGTTATAAAGGTCATGAAGTGGTATCTGATGATGAAGTTTATTTACTGGATTATTTCAGGCAGATGGAAAGGGGAAGTTAATGATTCCTTCCGGATATCTTTCTTTCTTCCCGGGGAGAAAGAACTATATACAGATCTTCATCGGGTTTTTTCATCCTGTACTGCTCCCTTGCAAATTTCTCAAGATTGTCATTATCAGTCTTTAATTCCATAAGTTTCCTGCTGTCTTCTTCAATTTTATTTACATAATACTCCTTTTCATTTCTGAGCTTATGCAATTCTCTCATTTTCCTGATCCTGATTATTAGATTATTTGAGTCGAGAAGGAATATCCAGATCAGAAACAAAAGTATTGTAATAATATACTTGTTCCTGAAAAAAACCGGTATCCTGTCTGTGAAACTGAACTTTACCATCTTAGTGCAAAGCTATAACTTTTTTTCATTCCGCTCATCAGCTATATGACCTGTAGCTGATCCCCGTCAGGTATATTTGGTATGTCAGATTTATCTTATTGGTATAAACAATCCGTTGATTTAGAATACCTACGTCCGGAATGTAAGTTTATTAATCATCGGGAACTGCTTTACAATCAATATATTCTGACTTAATTCTTTTTATATGTTATTGAAAGATATTTTCAAGGAATAGTGTTCATTCTAAAAGGACCCTTAGTATTTCCAGGAACTACTTTAATACTGTCGATATCTATTATCCAGAGGATTGGAGTGTGGTCGGGGTCTATTTGCCATACTCCATCAAATCCACAGGCTAGTTTTGAAGGAGTTAGCAGTTTTGCTTTACCTCGCTTTACCTCCGTCATGCATATATCTTAATCCTTCCTCAATTCCTGGTCTTACAGGGCATGTATCAGTTCCCATAACATGTTTTTAAGGTATAGATTTAGGATCATTCGTGTCAAATATCACGTGATTGAGGAATTTTGCCTCATAATTTTAATATAAACAGTATCAAGATCCACTGGTTACCGGCCTGTTTCCTCAATAAGACTAATATAATTCCCGGATAATTTAATGCTGTAAAGGGATAAATGGAATATATCCTATAGACACCTACACATATAATATCAATGCAGTATTGGATCGCTACATATGTAAATGTCAGTAAGTAAGTCGGTTAAGGGTGTTTGTGCTGCCTGTGGAAAGTAATCTGTCGTAACGATCCCGCGGATTTCTGTAATATACCAGTACATGATAATCATTTTCGGTTTCAGAATGGCTTCCTTCAAATGTTGATGCCACTCCGTAACGGCTCTCCTTATTGATATTGACAAATTCATAATTATACCAGCCCTGCTTAAGAAGCATTGTACATTCATACTGTTTCTGCCGGGGGTTGTATATCATCAGATTTTCAGGTGAAAAAGTCCAGTTTGCCAGTGAACCCGAAACATATATTTTCCCTCCCTCAACCTTATCGGGTGAAGGTAAGGTGAAATAAACATATACATAATCAGCATCCGTATCTGCATCCCGTCCTTCCTGTATTGCAACAAAATATTTCCCGTTAAAATCTTGCCGGTAAAAATATGGCTTGAATTCAC
>CAZPMM010000024.1:0-10916 GCA_964587405.1 uncultured Rikenellaceae bacterium | reverse complement strand
CATGATAGCTGAATGCTACAGGATGGTTAATGATCCGAAGAATGCAGAAACCTGGTATAAACTTGCAGTCAAATCAGCTTTTTCGCGTCCCGAAGCTCAATACTGGCTTGCATCAACCCTGAAAAAGAATGGAAAATACCAGCAGGCTATTGAGGAATTCAGAAATTATAAACAGATAGCTCCTGCCGATGCAAAAGCTGATCAGGAGATCAGGGCATGTGAACTTGCTCTTGAATGGGAAAAAAACCCTGAAGCGTATAAGGTTGAAGAATTGAAGGAACTTAATTCCCGCAGTGCTGATTTCAGCCCGGCTTTCGGGAGAGATGATTTCGGAGTCATATATTTCACATCATCAAGAGATGATGCTGCCGGAAACAAAACACATGGGGCAACAGGGCAGAGCTTTACGGATATATTTGAAAGCAGACTCGACAAAAAATCAAAATGGAGTATACCGGTACCAGTGGATGTTATCAACAGCGAATTTGAAGATGGCACACCTTTTATTATATCTGATTATAAGGAAATGTATTTTACCAGGTGTGAGGCAGGCAAGAGAGAAAAAAAAGGTTGTGTGATAATGTTTTCAAAAAAATCAGGAGATGGCTGGAGCAAACCTGAAAAGCTTGAGATACTTGCTGATTCGCTTGTTGCTGCACATCCGACACTGACGTCAGATGGACTGACACTATATTTTGTTTCGGATATGGCAGGTGGTTTCGGAGGAAAAGATATCTGGAAAGTGACCCGTACGGCAGCCGGGCAATCATGGTCCGATCCTGAGAACCTGGGTCCCGATATAAATACAAGTGGTGATGAACTGTTCCCCTATCTCAGGAATGAGACTACATTATATTTTTCATCTGACGGATTAATAGGGATGGGTGGACTTGATATCTTTAAAGCAACTGCACAACCCGATGGATCCTGGAATGTTCAGAACATGAAATCTCCGATTAACAGCCCTGCAGATGATTTCGGAATTGTATTTGAAAATGAAAATGAACGAGGAATATTAAGCTCAAGCCGGAAGGGGAGAGGTAATGATGACCTCTATTCATTTGAATTACCTCCGTTAAGATTCAGTGTTACGGGTCTGGTCAAGGATGAAAAATCAGGAGCACCCATTCAGGGATCAACTGTTCAGCTGATTGCCAGTGACGGTTCTAACCTGCAGGCAGAAACTGGTGCCGGAGGCGATTTCAAATTTGCACTTAAACCTGATGTTGATTATATATTCCTGGCTTCAAAAAAAGGATTTCTTAACGGGAAAGAAAAGGAAACAACAAAAGGACAGGAGAAAAGCCGTGATTTTATGGTTACTATTCTCCTTACAGCAATCGACCAGCCGATAGAATTGCCCAATATTTTCTATGACTTCAATAAGTGGGATCTGAGACCCGAATCAATGGTTTCACTCGACAAACTGGTTGAGACACTCATCGATAATCCGAATGTCACAATTGAACTGATGTCACATACTGATTCCCGCGATACAGAACAATATAACTTTGAGCTCTCACAGAAACGAGCCCAGTCAGTTGTCCAGTATCTTATCGATAAAGGAATTGAACCTGAAAGACTGGTAGCAAAAGGTTATGGCGAATCGAGTCCGAAAGTAGTGGATGATGAATTAGCAGCTCAGTCGCAATTCCTTAAAACAGGAACTATACTCACAGAACAATTTATAAACTCACTCACAAACGATGAACAGAAAGAAATAGCTCACCAGATAAATCGCCGAACTGAATTCAGGGTTCTTAGGACAGATTATGAATCACCAAAATAATACATTTAAATCCCGATTGTATTAACAGATCTGCTTTTTTAAAACTTCCTGGCTTATTTAACTGTTATACATGAAAAAAATCATCTTATCTGTTTTTTTAGTCGTAGCTGTAACAATTACAATGATCGGATCCAAATCAGTTGATCCTGTACGGATACTTGTTATTACTGGCGGACATGGTTATAAAACAGAACAGTTTAATCAAATGCTTAACAGTCTTGGCTTTGATGTAAGCTGGAGAATTGCTGAATTTCCAGGAGCATATGAAATGTTCAGAAATGAAAACAGGGATCAGTACGATGTTCTGGTTTTTTATCATATGTGGCAGACCATAAGTGATGAACAGAAAGAGATATTTTCTGATTGTATCCGGAGCGGCAAGCCGGTAGTGGCACTTCATCACAGTATTTGCGCTTTTGACGAATGGCCTGAATACTGGAACATTATCGGTGGAAAATATTTCCATAAACCAACCACCATAAATGGTAAAGAATATCCTGCATGCTCATATATTCATGATCAGCATTTCAGGGTGAAAAATGTAAATCCAAACCATCCAGTAACCCGGGGAATCCCCGACTTTGATATTTTCGATGAGACATATAAAGGATATTATGTAGCAGATGATGTAACTCAATTGCTGACAACAGATGAACCTTCCAGTACCCCGATAATAGGATGGACAAAAAAATATGGAAAATCACGTATAGTAGTCCTGCAGAGCGGGCATGATGTTCCCACCTTTGAAAATACTTATTTCAGAAAACTCCTTAAACAGTCAATTATCTGGGTATCTCAAAAATAAAACCGCTGAGAAGCTATGTACTTATCCGGATCGTCTGTTGACAACAGAATGATCGGGAAAGACTTACGCGGTAGTTACACAGAGTGATACTGAGAAAAATATACATAACTCTTCTTTTTCTTATATTTAACCTGTAATTTTTTGCAATGTCCGAAAAATCGAAATATGATATGCGTGGAGTTTCTTCACAGAAGGAAGATGTACATGCTGCTATCAGAAATATTGACAAGGGTCTTTTCCCGAAAGCATTCTGTAAAATAGTTCCTGACATTCTCGGGGGTGATCCGGAATATTGTAATATTATGCATGCCGACGGCGCGGGAACAAAATCATCACTTGCTTATGTTTACTGGAAAGAGACAGGTGATATGTCGGTATGGCAGGGAATTGCACAGGATGCCATTGTGATGAACCTTGATGATCTTCTGTGTGTCGGCGCCTGCGATAATATTTTAATTTCTTCAACTATAGGACGCAATAAGAAGCTTATTCCCGGCGAAGTGATATCAGCAATAATTAATGGTACAGCAAACATACTTCAGGACTTGCGTGATATGGGGATAGGTATATGGTCAACTGGCGGTGAAACAGCCGATATTGGTGATCTGGTCAGGACCATTGTTGTGGATTCGACAGTGATTACACGACTTAAAAGGTCAGATGTGATCTCAAATGACAATATCCGGCCGGGTGATGTAATAATCGGTCTGGCTTCCTTTGGCAGAACCTCCTATGAGAAAGAATACAATGGAGGAATGGGTAGTAATGGCTTGACATCAGCACGGCACGATGTTTTTGGGTCATACCTGGCCGGGAAATATCCGGAGAGTTTTGATTCATCTATACCTAAAGATCTTGTTTATACAGGGAAACTGAAACTTACCGATCCTGTGGAAGGAAACGGTATGAATGCAGGCAAACTTGTTCTTTCTCCTACCAGGACCTATGCACCGGTTATAAAAACGATACTTGATATTATGCGTCCTAAAATTCACGGGATGATTCATTGTTCGGGTGGCGGACAGACAAAAGTACTTCATTTTATTGATAATATGCATGTTGTTAAGGACAGCCTGTTCGATACTCCACCGCTTTTCAGAATTATCCGGGAGCATTCTGCAACCGACTGGAAGGAGATGTATCGTGTATTCAATATGGGGCACAGGTTTGAGATATATACCGATCAGAGAAATGCTTATAATATAATACGCATTGCATCAGATTTCAACCTCGAAGCAAAAATCATAGGTCACTGTGAACCTTCTGATAAACGGAAATTAACAATTCATTCTGCACACGGTATATTTGAATATAGCTGATGCCCTATATCTAATATCGGAAACCATTGTCAGATAATCCCGTATCTATTGTTTTTAACCACGAAGTTCATAGAGCCAAATAAACTTTTTCGAGGAGACAGATTTCTCCATTATCTCGCTTCTAAATTACACCTTTCGGCTCATAACCCCCTCACTTCCTGTCTTCATCCTGTAAGTAACCAACACTCAGCCGTTGCACCAATACGCCTTTTTATTATATTTGCACCCTGAAAATCAGGAAACCATGTCGAATAATCTTATTTTTGAAAAGCTCGATGGTGTAAAACAGCGTTTTATTGAGGTGGGAGAACTGCTTACAAAGCAGGAGGTACTCTCGGATATGGAACGTTATATAGCTTTAAACAGGGAGTACAAAGAACTTCAGCCGATAATTGAAGCGTATGAAAAATATAAGCTTACCCTTTCAAATATAGCCAGTGCAAAAGAAATGCTTGCTACCGAGAAGGATGATGAGATGCGGGAAATGGCAAAGAGCGAGCTGGAAAAACTGAATGATCTTATCCCTGAAATGGAAGAGGAGATCAAATTACTTCTCATTCCTGTTGATCCTGAGGATGAGAAGAATGCAGTAATTGAGATACGTGCCGGTACAGGAGGGGATGAAGCAAGTATTTTTGCAGGTGACCTCTTAAGAATGTATACCAAGTTCTTTGAACTGAAAGACTGGAAAACAGAAATAAACCGTTATACAGAAGGAACTGCCGGAGGTTATAAGGAAATAGTGCTGACTGTCTCGGGAGAAGGAGTATTTGGTACAATGAAATATGAATCGGGCGTGCACAGGGTTCAGAGAGTTCCCCAGACTGAAACACAGGGAAGGATCCACACATCTGCTGCATCCGTCGTCGTACTCCCCGAAGCCGGGGAATTTGACGTTGAAATAAAAAATGAGGATATCAGAAAAGATACATATTGCTCATCTGGCCCGGGAGGACAATCAGTCAATACTACATATTCGGCAATAAGACTGACTCATATACCGACAGGGATTGTCGTGACATGTCAGGATGAAAAGTCGCAGGTAAAAAATTATGATAAGGCTCTTAAGGAATTGAGAACCAGGTTATATAATCTTGAATACCAAAAATATCTGGATGATATCGGTACCCGCAGAAAAACGATGGTATCATCGGGCGACAGGTCTGCAAAGATACGTACCTATAATTATCCTCAGGGCAGAATGACCGATCACAGGATAAATCTTACAATGTACAATCTTCCCTACATACTTGATGGTAATATTCAGGAGATCATCGACAAGCTTCAAATGGCTGAAAATGCTGAAAGACTTAAAGAAAGTAATATATAAACAAGTACCTGATGGATCATTTACAGCTCTTTAACAACATTGTCAGAAAGCGATCTTTCCTGTGTGTCGGACTTGATACCGAAGCAGGAAAAGTGCCTGAGTCGCTGCTGAAAACAAAAAATCCTGTGCTGGATTTTAACAGAAGGATCGTTGATGCAACAGCTCAATATGCTGTTGCCTATAAACCGAATGTAGCATTTTACGAATCTGACGGAGCACAGGGGTGGATCACCCTGAAGGAAACTGTAAAATATATCCGGTCTAATTATCCGGATATATTTATTATTGCTGATGCGAAAAGAGGAGATATCGGCAATACATCAAAAATGTATGCAAAAGCATTTTTTGAAAATATGAATTTCGATGCTGTCACCGTTGCACCTTACATGGGAGAAGATTCCGTGACACCTTTCCTCACTTACAGCGGAAAATGGGTTATCCTGCTGGCGCTTACCTCGAATAAAGGAGCTGACGATTTTCAGTATCATAATGAAAATGGAATACGCTTGTTTGAACGTATACTAACAGTTTCACAAAAATGGGGAAGTACTGATAATCTCATGTATGTAGTAGGTGCCACAAGGGCTGAAATGCTGAAAGATATACGTAAGCTGGTTCCCGGACATTTCCTTCTTGTTCCGGGTATCGGTGCCCAGGGAGGCAGCCTTGAAGAGGTGGCAAGATATGGTATGACTGATAAATGTGGACTGCTGGTAAATTCATCCCGAGGTATAATTTTTGCCGACAGTACTGAAAATTTCGACAGAGTTGCAAATGAAAAAGCCCGGGAAATTCAGACTGAGATGGAACAGTACCTCTCGGAACGCTGCCTTGTATAACTACAAATATTCCTGAAATTTCCTTTGCTGCGTATTTCATTTTTTCGTATCTTTCTTCTTTCGCTGCTAACATTTATACCGTGCTGTTATGAAAGAAGAATTCCTTCACTATTTATGGAAGTATTCCCTCTATGATGCAGATTCACTGAGGGATAATGAGAATAATCTGATACGGGTAATTCATCCCGGTGATTATAATCGCGATGCAGGCCCCGATTTTTTCAATGCAAGAATCAATATTGCCGGTACCGAATGGGCAGGTAATGTGGAGATACATACCTGTTCTTCTCATTTTGATACTCACGGGCATAACGCCGATCACGCTTTTGATAATGTAATACTTCACATTGTTGCCATCAATGACAAAAAAGTGTTTAATTCAGCAGGAGAAGAGATACTTACTGTTGTCCCTGTCTTTGATGAAAAACTTTATGAGAAATATATGGATCTGGTCAATAATCCGTCAATAATTGCCTGTCAGGATGATATAAAACTGATTGATCCACTTTTTGTCAGGCACTGGCTGGGTTCCCTTGTTATAGAAAGACTTCAGGAAAAGTCGGAACAGATACAAATGATCTATTCGAAAACCGGAAATGATTGGGAAGAGACATTTTACAGGTTGCTCTCCCGTTATTTTGGTTTCAGGGTTAATGCCGAACCTTTTGAAATGCTGGCGGAGACATTGTCATTCAGAATAATAAGAAAACATTCTGACAATCTTTTCCAGATCGAAGCCCTCCTTTTTGGCACTGCTGGATTACTTGATGAAGGCATGTTCAGGGAAGCACTGAATGATGATTATTATATAACTCTTTTGCGGGAATATAAGATCCTTTCATCAAAATATTCACTTCGGCCTTTACATGGATGGATCTGGAAGTTTGCCAGACTCAGACCGGCTAATTTTCCGACTGTCAGGTTGTCACAACTGGCTGCAATGCTTGCCGGATCAGCCGGTTTGTTTTCAAAAGCTCTCGAATGTAACGATGTGAAAAAACTGAGGGCTGTATTTGATGTAAAAGCTTCTGATTACTGGAATGATCATTTCATTTTTGGTAAACTCAGCCGGCACTCACCTAAGCATACAGGATCGCAGGCAACGGATATACTCCTGATAAATGCAGTGATTCCTGCAATATTTCTATATGGAAAGATAAGAGATCTGCAAAGAATAAGTGAAAAAGCCCTTTCATTTCTTGAAGAAATAGATCCTGAAAAAAATTCAGTCATGACAGAATGGAAAACAGTCGGAATAGAACCTGATTCAGCCTTTTACTCGCAGGCACTCCTGCAATTAAAAAATGTGTATTGTAAGAAACGGAGATGCCTTGACTGTCATATCGGAGGCAGGCTTATAAGTATTGGCAAATGTTTCCGGAAGCAGGAAGAACTGATGCTCGAACCACGTGGAAATTTTTTTTTCGAATCTGCTGAAAAATAATTCCCTTTTTACGCAACTTTTTACCTTCATTTTACGTCTTTATATCAGAAAGCATTCTCTTTTAAAAAGAAATACTGTTGTCTGATACAATAAGTTTCAAAATACGGGAGAAAAAATATTTAATTTTAAAAATAATTTCAATTGTTTGATAATTTACATAAAAAAGCTTTATTTTTGCGTTCCAAAATTGGCGACTTGATTTATTTGTGGACTAACAGTATTTTAATAAAGGACATGTATTTAACATCAGAAAAAAAGCAGGAGTTGTTCAAGTCATTCGGAACGTCAGAAATTGATACTGGTACAGCAGAGGGGCAGATAGCGCTTTTCTCATACAGGATCAATCATCTTACGGAACACCTGAAAAAGAATAAAAAGGATTTCAGTACACAGCAGGCATTGATCAAGCTTGTAGGTAAAAGACGAAGGCTTCTGGATTATCTCAGAATAAAAGATATCGAACGATATCGCGAAATCGTAAAAGCATTGAAATTACGTAAATAGGGAGAAAGGCAATTTTGAATTGCCTTTTTTCATACTATTTTTATATCTGTAATTTCACCAATAACAAAATCATACAAAAGAATGTTTAACGTTAAAGAGAAAATTATTGATCTCGGTCAGGGGAGGCAGATTGTATTGCAAACTGGAAAGATGGCAAGGCAGGCCGACGGGGCTGTTCTCCTGAAACAGGGAAAAACAATGTTGCTGGCAACTGTTGTTGCTGCAAAAGAACCTAAGGAAGATGCAGATTTTATGCCGCTTTCTGTTGAATATAAAGAAAAATACGCTTCCACGGGGCGTATTCCTGGAGGCTTTCTTAAAAGGGAAGCAAGACCTTCAGATTATGAAATACTTATTTCACGACTGGTTGACAGAGCTTTACGTCCGCTTTTCCCGGATGATTATCACTGTGAGACTTTCGTAACAATAAATCTTATTTCTGCTGATACCGATATTATGCCTGATGCTCTTGCCGGACTGGCTGCTTCTGCAGCTTTGGCAGTTTCGGATATACCCTTCAGGGGACCTATCTCGGAGGTTAGGGTGGCAAGGATCAACAATCAGTATATCATTAATCCCAATGCTTCAGAACTTGAAAAAGCTGATATGGATCTTATGGTCGGTGCTACATATGATAATATCCTGATGGTTGAGGGTGAAATGAAAGAAGCACAGGAGTCTGAAATGCTTGAAGCTCTCCGGCTTGCACATGATACTATTAAAGTTCACTGTCAGGCTCAGATGGAGTTTGCAGAAGAGGTTGGAAAAACAACAAAGAGAGAATATACTCCGGGTGCAGAGGATGAGGAACTTAAGAAAAAAGTTTGGAATGAAACATACGATAAGTGTTACCAGGCTGCAAAGTTATCAACTGCCAGCAAACAGGCACGCGCAGATGCTTTTGAAGCAATTCTGACTGAATTCCTCACCCAGTATACTGAAGAAGATGTTGAAGTAAATGAACTTCTTGTTAAGAAATATTATCATGATGTACTGAAAGAATCGGCACGAAGGCTGGTTCTTGATGAACAGATAAGGCTCGATGGAAGAAGACCTGATGAAATACGTCCGATAGTCTGTGAAATTGACCCACTTCCTGCCACTCATGGTTCTTCATTGTTCACAAGAGGTGAAACTCAGTCTCTTACGACCGTTACTCTTGGAACCAAGCTTGATGAAAAGATTATTGATGAAGTACTGAATCAGGGTAGTGAAAAATTCACTCTTCATTATAATTTTCCACCTTTCTCTACTGGTGAAGCCAAACCTGCACGTGGTGTAAGCCGCAGGGAAATTGGTCATGGTAATCTTGCACACAGGGCGCTTAAGAATATGATGCCTCCTGATGAAGAAAATCCTTATGCAATAAGGGTCGTTTCCGATATCCTTGAATCGAACGGATCATCTTCAATGGCTACTGTATGTGCAGGTTCTCTTGCCCTGATGGATGCAGGGATACAGATGCGTAAAGCTGTTTCAGGTATTGCAATGGGCCTGATAAGCGATAAGGATACAAATAAATACGCAATCCTTTCAGATATACTGGGTGATGAAGATCATCTGGGCGATATGGATTTCAAGGTTGCAGGAACAAAGGATGGAATAACTGCTACACAGATGGATATCAAGGTAGAAGGGCTCTCATTTGAGATCTTGGCAAAAGCCCTTGAACAGGCAAAAGCCGGAAGGCTGCATATACTCGGTATCATGAACAAGACAATTGCGGAACCTCATCCTGAACTTAAGCCTCATGCCCCGAGAATAGAAATGCTTTCCATTCCTAAGGAAATGATAGGTGCACTTATTGGCCCCGGCGGTAAAGTGATTCAGGAAATACAACGGGAAACAGGAGCTACGATTGTTGTGGAAGAAATTGATGGAAGAGGTGATGTCAATGTGTTCGGCGAAAATAAGGAAGTGATATCAGCTGCAGTTAACTGGATAAAGAGAATTGTTGCAGTACCTGAGATCGGACAGGTTTATAAGGGAAAAGTGAAAACCATTGTTCAGTTTGGCGCTTTTGTGGAAATACTTCCTAATAAAGACGGATTATTGCACATCTCGGAGATCGACTGGAAAAAAGTGAATAAAGTTGAAGATGTACTGAAAGAAGGAGATGAAATTGAAGTAAAGCTTATGGAAATTGACCAGAAAAACGGCAAGCTTAAACTTTCAAGAAAAGTCCTTCTTCCAAGGCCTCCAAAATCTGATCAGGAACAACGGCCACAGAAAGATCAGAAAAAGGTATGATTTAAAAACTATTACAGAGATTCTCAGAATCCCGGCAAGTTCTTATAAAATCATTATTATTCTGAAGGCGTTTATGTAACGCCTTTTTCATGGAAGATTATACATCAGGAATAAATAAACGTATTTTATAAAAAACAGATATTTTCGTTAAAAGCATATTAAAGAATAATGCGTTGTGCGGTTGAAATATTTAAAATAGAACTTTTATGCAAATATAATTTTCATTAATCCGCTCCTTTGTTTTCACATTTCAGTCACAGGTACTTACCTCCTTCTTTGCGACAGCAGAAAATGGGGAACCATGCAGATGAGTACATGAATCCAGAGATGATGGTCAACCGCACAATGCGTTAAAAAATATTAAAAATCACTTGAGTTATATAGAATCATAAAAAACAAAATTATTTTGCTATGAATTATTTTCCAGTTAGCTGAACTTTTTTTTACATTTGCAGTTTAATTTGTATCTTGTTCAAGAATTTAGAAAATGACTATTATTAAACAAATAACCACTATTATTATGAAAAAAATCAGCAGCTATTTTATCCTTATCCTGGCCGCAGCAGTAATGACAAGCTGTAGTGGTCTGAAAAAAATGAAGAAGAATCAGGACACGATAAGGTATGAGATTACTCC
>CAZPMM010000023.1:0-10931 GCA_964587405.1 uncultured Rikenellaceae bacterium | reverse complement strand
ACGTAAAAGACCGACTGGAAATCTGTTTTCATTTGCTGATCAGCAGTTTAGCACAAATGAATTTGCTTCATTAATCGAAAACGGTGTCGACCTTGATAAAACTCCGGACCCGGAATTATTTATAAAAGAATTTATTGAGAACCTTGTTGCAGATAAACTTTTAAAATATGAAGATTCGGTACTTGAAAAGAAATATCCGGATTTTCATTACCTTATCAGCGAATTTCATGACGGAATACTACTGTTCGGTATTTCGGAAAAAAAGATATGGAACCGGATACAGGAAGACAGTACAGGTTTACTGAGGTATTATGAGGAACATAAACAAAACTATCCGGGGAAAAGAGGTATTGAAGCTCGGATTTACAAACTGGATTTGAAAAATGGAGCTGGCAGGTTGTGGTCGGCATACAGGAAATTCTCAAAGAAATCCGGCACCGACATTCTGATGAAGAAAAGATTTAATAGCGGTGGTGATTCATTACTTACTGTAAAAGAAGGAATATGGTTCAGAGGTGATGATCCTGATATTGATAAGGAAGAGTGGAAAGTGGGAGTTATCAGATCGGAAATAAACAATTGTCCTTCTCTTATTGTGATCACCAGGATAATAGAATCTGCCCCTTTATCATTTGAAGAAGTCAGAGGAGAAGTTATTGCTGATTATCAGGAATTCCTGGAAAAGGAATGGATAGAAGAACTAAAGGCAAGATTTCCTGTTGTTATTGATAACCTGTTATTTAAAGAGGTCAAAAAGAGTATAAACAATGAATAGGATAGTATCGTTATTAATAATTATCCTTGTTGCTGCAGCATGTAACGACAGCAATTCAAAAAGGATTCCGCTAGCGAAGGCAGGGAACTCAACGCTCTACACGGATCAGATTACCGGTGTTGTCCCCCGTGGAACACCTGAAACTGACAGTGTTGCTCTGATAAGGAATTACATTAACAGATGGGCAAAAAGGGAATTGTTGTATCAGAAAGCCCAGGAGAATCTGACGCCTGCCGTGATGAGAGATATTGATGATCAGACAAAAGAGGCAAGAATGAACCTGGTTATTTACCAATATCAAAGAGAGATGATGCTTCAAAAAATGGATACAACAATAAGCAATACAGAGCTTGAAAACCATTATCTGAATAATAAGAATAGTTTTGTTCTGAATTCAAATATTGTCAAAGCATTATTCATTAAACTTCCTGTTGAAACACCGGGATTAGCCAGGATAAGGAATCTTGCCCGTTCAAATAACCAGGCAAGCCTTCAGCAGCTTGAATCACTCTGCTATCAGTTTGCTGAAAAATTTGATGATTTCAACGAAGAATGGGTATCATTTAACCAAATTATTGCTGAATTCCCTTCCGAAATAAATAACCAGGAAAATTTCCTTCGATATAATACGTTTTATGAAACGATGAGTGTAGATTCGGCTTATATCTTTCTGCTGTCAATAAGGGATTATAAGCTCAGGTCAACAATTGCACCTATCGAATATGTTAGGGATGATATTAAAAGGATGATATGGAATAACAGAAGGCTGGAATTTATCCAGTCGCTTGAAAACGGAATTTATAACGATGCACTTAAGCGGAATATATTTACGATATTTAATAAATAGTATATGATGAGAAGAGGTTCAGGCTTAATCCTGATAGTTTTTGTGTTCTGGCTTTCGGGCTTTAATGTTGCCAGATCCCAGGTACTGGTGGAATCGGTTGCTGCAATTGTAGGAAATGAAGTAATATATCTGTCGGATATTGAGAATATGATTCTCGAACTGAGGAGCGGTGGAAACAAAAGCCCTGTTGATGATCTGCGGTGCAGGGTTCTGAGAGAATTGCTCATACAGAAACTGTTTCTTGATCAGGCACGTATTGACAGTATTGAAGTAACTGATGATATGGTGGAGGGAGAACTCAATGCCAGGATCAATGATGCGATCAGGAAATCGGGAAGTGAAAAAGCACTTGAAGAATATTTCAAGAAGAGTATGATTGAGATCAAAAGAGATATACGTAAAGCTCTTGTCGACCAGGAAATTGTAAATCAGGTACAGGGAACTATCGCGGAAAACATTAAAATCACTCCAAACGAATTAAAAAGATTTTACAATTCCATTCCCAAGGATTCCCTTCCCGTAATACCTACAAGAGTACAGATAAGCATTATTCAGCTTGATCCTCCGGGAAATGAAGAAAACAAAGCTGAAGCCCGGCAGAAGCTTCTTGATATCAGGGGACAGATCCTTGCAGGAAAGAGCTTTAGCGCACTTGCCATACTGTATTCAGAAGATCCACAATCAGCTGCAAGAGGCGGCGAATTAGGTTACACTCTCAGGGGTGAACTTAAAAACCTTTATGCTAATGAAGCTTTCAGTCTTACAAAGAATTCAATCTCAAAGATCATTGAAACGAGATACGGATTTCATCTTATCCAGATGATTGACCGCAACGGAGATCTTCTCAATACAAGACATATTCTGATAAGACCAAAAGTAAAACCGGAACAAGTAGCAAAGGCTATGAATACACTTGACAGTCTTGCAAACCTTATCAGGAAAGACAGTCTTGAATTTGAAACTTTAGCCAGAAGAATATCAAGCCATAAGGATAGCAGGATCAACGGGGGAAAATATGTCAAAACCAATCCTTCGGAACGTGATACATGGTTTACTCTGGAAGAACTCAATCCGCAGATGTATGTTCAGGTGAGAGATCTCAAAATAGGTGAGATATCAGAACCTTTCCGTACAGTCGACGAAAACAACAATGAAGTCTTCAGGATAGTAAAACTAGATAATGAAATACCTGCGCACAGGGCGAATCTGAAAGACGATTACCAGAATCTGAGCAATGTGGCATTAATGGATAAACGCACAAAAACTTATGATAACTGGATAAAGAAAAAAATAGAAAAAACCTATATCAGGATAAGTGACGAATTCAAATCGTGTGACTTTCTTAAAGAAGGATGGCTCAAATAAAACTCCGCCAATCATTAAAGAATTATTTCCCTGTAAGACTTGGGATTTATGTCATAGTCATTCTTGCCATTACAGCAGTCCTTCAGTCACAGGAAATACAACAGGAAAGATCCGGAAAAAGAAAGATAATTCTCCGCCATGCTGATGAACAAATCATTCTCCAGGACAAAGAAACAGGAAAAGACTGGCACAGATTTCTTGGAGCTGTTTCTCTTGAACACAACCAGATATTAATGTCGTGCGACAGTGCGCATTTCTATCCTGACAAGAACCAGGTAACAGCTTATGGTAATATTCATATTGAGCAGGGCGATACACTTGATATTTACGGTGATTATCTTTTTTACGACGGATCTACAGAGATTGCACAGCTTAAAGGCAATGCAGAACTTGTTGATAAAGAAACCCACCTATATACCAAAGCCGTTATCTACGATGTTAAAGCTGAAATAGCTGAATATACCGATAGCGGAAAGATCATAAACGGAGAAAACACCCTTACAAGTAAAATAGGCAGGTACTTTGCTGCTACCAAGCTATTCAACTTCAAAGACAGCGTAAAGATTGTAAATCCCGATTACGTGATGAAGGCCGATACAATGGATTACAATTCCGAAACCAAAACGGCATTCTTTACCGGACCGTCGAGAATGAAAGGTGACAGCATATATATTTACTGTGAAAAAGGCTGGTACGATACAAATAACAATATATCACGTATCTGGAAAAATGCATTTATCGATAACAAGAAACAGATTATCAGGGGAGATTCTCTGTATTATGAAGAAAAAAACGGATATGGACTGGCTTTCGGTAATGCCAGCATTACTGATACAAGTTATCACATAGCGGTTGCAGGGGATTATGCCTGGTATTACAGGCAACCTGAACGGTTTATGGTTACCGACAGTGCTGTGTTTATCCAGATATCGGAAAATGATTCGCTTTACCTGCATGGAGATACAATAAGATCGGTTACTGTAACAGATACTTCCGGAAAAAGCTTCAGACTCATGTCGGCATACTACAAATGCAAAATATTCAGCAATGATATGCAGGCAAAATGTGATTCACTGTCCTATTCCTTCCAGGATTCAGTGATCAGATTTTACAATGAACCTGTCCTTTGGGCTCAGGAAAACCAGATGACAGCCGATTCAATGGCTTTGTTCACAAAAAACAGAAAAGCCGACAGAATGGAATTATTCAGTTCGGCATTTATTGCAAGTAAAGTGGATACAATGAGATACAACCAGATAAAAGGCAGATCACTTACAGGGTATTTCATGGATAATGAACTCTATAAAATAGAAATCAAAGGAAACGGAGAATCACTGTATTACCTCGGTGAAGGTGATGAAATAATGGCAACTAACAAGGCTACAAGTTCTGATATTGAGATTTATATTGAAAATGGCAAAATTGCAGTTATAATAGAAAACCAGAGTCCTGAAGGAGTTATTGACCCTCCGTCGGAATTGCCTCAGGGCAATCCACGCCTGAAGGATTTCAGATGGTTTGATCACCTGAGACCTAAAAAGATCATGGATATCTTCATAAAAGAAACTGATCCGATATAAGTCAGATTAAAAAAATCAGAAGATTGTGCCTTTTAATATTCATCTTCATTAAAAAAGAAGTCATCTTTACTGGGATAATCAGGCCAGATATCTTCAATACCTTCGTAAATATCTCCCTCATCTTCGATTTCCTGCAAATTTTCGACAACCTCCAGCGGAGCACCTGATCTGATAGCATAATCAATAAGTTCATCCTTGGTGGCAGGCCAGGGAGCATCCTCAAGTTTTGAGGCTAATTCAAGTGTCCAATACATAATTTACTGTTAAAGGTGTTTTTTTAAAAAGCTTGCAAATATATACATTATTTTAGCTGAAAAACAACACAAACCATCAATAATTTACTGACATTATTTTATCCATTTAATTTCCTCATTATCTGTTACTAAACTGATTTTCCTTGATAATATGAACAAATAGTCGGCAATACGGTTAAGGAAAATGTATATAACGGAAGGAATTTTTTCTTTAGCATTCAGTCTCAAAACAGTTCTTTCCGCTCTGCGGCAGACGCATCTTGCTATATGACAATAGGATACAAGAGTATTACCCCCCGGCAGAATAAGATTTCTTAAAGGTTTAAGCGTTTCATCCATTTTATCTATTTCATTTTCAATACTTCTGACAGAATCTGAATGCGGAAGCATATTTTCTTTGCTTTTCTGCTCAGTTCCGAGTGCAAGGTAAGCAGCACATTTCATAAGCTGATCCTGCAGAGACAGCAAAAAGTCGGCGTGTTCATTATTTTCTTTCTGAACTCTGAGCAGTCCGATCCAGGATATCAGCTCATCAAGGGAACCTATAGCTTCCATCCTTTCATGATATTTATTAATTCTAATACCACCATGGAGGGAAGTTGTTCCATCATCGCCTGTTCGGGTATAAATTTTCATTACCGGGGAAATTAGAAATAATAACAAAAACAGATGACAGTCTCAGGCCTGCTTATACTTTTCATTCACAACATCCTGGCTTATTTCGCCGTCCAGAAGTCTGACAATCCTTGCAGCGTGCCGGGCAATATCTTCCTCATGTGTTACCAGAATAACCGTATTTCCTTTCCTGTGAATTTCATCCAGCAGGACCATTATATCAATTGATGTTTTACTGTCGAGGTTTCCTGTAGGTTCATCAGCAAGTATAATTGAAGGTTTATTGACAAGAGCACGAGCTATAGCAACACGCTGGCGCTGCCCTCCTGACAATTCATTTGGTTTATGTGTCATCCTGTCAGCAAGACCTACCTGTCTCAGCGTTTCAATTGCCATATTTTCCCTTTCGGTTTTCGGTATTCCAGCATAGATCAGTGGTAATGTTACATTCTCAAGTGAAGTGTATCTGGGAAGCAGATTGAATGTCTGAAAAACAAATCCGATCTCTTTATTCCTTATCTCGGCAAGATAATCATCTTCCATTTTGCTGACATCAGTTCCGTTAAGAATATAAGTCCCGCTTGTTGCAGTATCAAGGCAGCCCATAATGTTCATCAATGTAGATTTTCCGGAACCAGAGGGTCCCATTATGGCTACATATTCATTTCTTTTTATATTGATTGATACTGATCTGAGTGCTCTGACTATTACCGAACCAACCTGATAGTTCTTTACAATATTCTGGATCTCAATTACATTATCCATATACCTGCTATTTATGAATTTGTGAAATTAGATTAATTTAACTAAATATTGAATTTAAAGCTATTAATTTTTGTTAATATCTTATCACATAGTGACATGAGCTCATTCCCTTTCTGAAGAAGACCATGCCCATTCTGAAAATATCAATAGAAAAGGATATTCTTTCCGATTTAATTATCTCAGTCCAGGCTTCTTCCATTTCCTTTGATATATATATATCATCAATAACGATAACAGTTTCTGTATCAGAAATATCAGCCATCTCGGCGAAATATTTCATAAGCGGTTGTTTTCTGTGGTTCCCGTCAATGAAAATAAGTCCGGGCCGGATATTTCTTTTTTTCAGTTCTCCGATCGAATCATCAAAAGGACCTGTTATCTGCGTTATATTTGTTAATCCTGCTTTTCTGAAATTATCAGCTGCCAGTTCTGATAAGGCAGGACAACCTTCCATGGTAATCACTTCCGAATCTTTTACGGCAGTTGCAAGGTACATTGTACTGATCCCGGCTGCAGTTCCAAACTCAACAATTCCGGATTTCCCGAACTCTGATGCAAGATTAAATAATAATTTCCCGTATTTTGGAGGAACAGATGTATATTTAACAATGTCGCACACTCTTCTTACTTTGCTTGTTAATGCAATTGAACCTGCACCAAGATCAAGAACCTCTCTTTTTGTTTTATCAGAAATTCTCTCTTTCCTGATGTTTTCAATCATTAAGACAGCATCAGCATCTGTTTTATTCCTGAACACTTCTGAAACAAGATTAAAAACGAAGGGACTGTGAATTCCGTGACCGCTTCTGTGACGCGAGAACAGAAGGTATGACAGGTATTTTATGCTTTCTCTGAAAAACATCAGCTTAGTGAAACAATTAGGTAAGCTCTCCAAAAATACTTAATTTAGTCAATCTTTTTTATAGAGAACTGTGCAGAAATGCAGGATTTCCTTGATACAAATATTGCATATTTACCGGGTGTTGGGCCTAAAAAGGCTGAGCTTCTTAACAGTGAGCTTAAAATCTATACTTACCGTGATCTTCTGTACTATTTCCCTTATAAATATATTGACAGAACACGTTTTTATAAAATATCTGATCTTGATCCTGATCTTCCCTATGTACAGATCAGGGGCAGGATTTCCGGATTTTATACTGAAGGACATGGTCAGGGCAAAAGACTTGTTGCAGATTTTACAGACGATAGTTCGACTGTCAAGCTGGTCTGGTTCAAAGGGACCAGGTGGATTCCAGGTGCATATACCATAGGACCTGAGTATATTGTCTTTGGCAAGCCGGGTGTTTTTAACGGGCAGATAAATATCATTCATCCTGAAATAGAAGCATCTGCAAAGGTTGCGGAAAGGTTATCATCTGCACTTCAGGCACAATACAATACGACTGAAAAACTAAAGAATCATTTTCTGACATCGAAGGTTATCAGCAAGCTTGCAGGCACACTACTGAAGAAGATCAATTTTACTCTGCCGGAAACACTACCTCATTATATTACTACCAAATACAATTTGCTTGATCTGAATAAAGCGCTTCATTCCATTCATTTCCCATCTGATCCGGAAATACTTGAAAAAGCCAGATACCGGCTGAAGTTTGAGGAACTTTTTTATATTCAGATGAATCTCATAATGTTCAGGAACAAGCGCTCACGAAAGTTCAAAGGTTTCGTCTTTTCAACTGTCGGAGATAAGTTCAATACATTTTATCATAAATATCTTCCTTTTAATCTTACTGAAGCACAGAAGAAAGTAATGAAAGAGATCCGCAGGGATCTCGGCTCCGGAATCCAGATGAACAGGTTACTTCAGGGTGATGTAGGCAGCGGCAAAACCCTGGTTGCGCTGATGAGCATGCTTATTGCCATAGATAACGGATACCAGGCATGTATAATGGCTCCTACAGAAATTCTGGCGAATCAGCATTATCAGACGATTAGCTCGATGCTTAAAGGCATGGATGTCAATGTAAAACTTTTAACCGGCTCGTCGCGAAAGTCTCTGAGAAAAACCATTAATGACTCCCTGCTTGATAAATCATTGAATATATTAATCGGAACACATGCGCTCATTGAGGAGAATGTTCAGTTTGCTAATCTTGGTCTGGTAATAATAGATGAGCAACACAGGTTTGGTGTGGAACAAAGAGCGAAGTTATGGAAGAAAAACAAGAATCCTCCTCATGTTCTGGTAATGACGGCAACTCCCATCCCGAGAACACTTGCTATGACACTCTACGGTGATCTGGATGTTTCTGTTATTGATGAGCTTCCTCCCGGAAGGATTCCGGTCAAAACAATGCATTACTTTGATTCCGAAAAGAACAAAGTCTATGGATTCATGAAGTTGAAGATTGCCGAAGGCAGACAGGTATTCGTAGTCTATCCTCTTATAAAGGAATCTGAAAAAATGGACTATAAAGATCTTGAAGACGGGTGGGATACAATATCCAGGCTGTTCCCTCCCCCCGGGTATTGTATAAGCATTGTACATGGTAAGATGACCCCGGCTGTAAAAGAAGAGTCCATGAAGCTTTTCAGGGATGGTAAAGCACATATTCTTATAGCAACAACTGTTATCGAGGTAGGTGTAGATATTCCGAATGCAAGTGTTATGGTAATTGAAAGTGCTGAAAGATTCGGCCTTTCACAGCTTCACCAGCTTCGGGGACGTGTGGGACGCGGAGCCGACCAGGCATATTGTATACTGATCAGTTCGCAGAAATTATCGAAAGAAGCTGCTGCCAGAATAGAGGTAATGACAAGAACTAATGACGGATTTGAAATCGCGGAAACAGATCTGCAACTGAGAGGCCCTGGCGATATTGAAGGAACCATGCAAAGCGGGATCCCATTTGATCTCAGAATATCTGACCTTGGTAAAGATGGTCAGATCATTGCTTTTGTCAGGAACATAGCTGAAGACATCATTAACAATGATCCACTCCTTGAAAATGAACATAATTTAATTCTAAAGTATGAGTTAAAGAGATTGTTCGGTAAAAAGCAGTCATGGAGCAACATAAGCTGAAAATGTTTTATTTATAATCGGAATAAATTAAAGTAAGAGTCCAATTTCCTGAAAAAAAGCATTAAGAATTGTTATGGTAATATTAAATTTATGATTTATTTTTCCGGAGTAATTATGAACAGGTCATACAATGATGGAATTATTGAGCATGAAGGGACAGTCCAGCGATGCGGCAGCAATTCAGTCACAGTCAGCATATCATCAGAAACAGCATGTTCAGGATGTCATGCAAAAAATTCCTGCAGCTTCTCGGGTAGCAGTGAAAAGCTCATTGAAGTACCGGGTCACTTTAATCTTGTAGCTGGCGATAATGTTACTGTCATTATGCGTAAATCAATGGGATTCAGGGCAGTGTTTCTGGGTTATGTCATTCCGTTCATTCTGCTTACCTTAGCCCTGGTAATCCTTAACTCCTATACAGGATCTGAACTTATGGCAGGTGTGGGATCTGTCAGCATAACCGGATTTTATTATCTAATACTGTATTTTTTCAGGAACAGCATTAAAAACATTTTCACCTTCACAATAAAAGATTTTTAATGGGTTACACAATTATTATAACGATTATCAGTCTGGGTTTTCTTGCACTCCTTTCAGCAGTTATTCTTTATTTTATCGCTCAGAAATTCAAGGTATTTGAAGACCCCAGGATAGACGAGGTACAGGCTGTTCTTCCGTCAGCCAACTGCGGCGGTTGTGGTTTTGCCGGTTGCAGGAATTTTGCTGAAGCACTGGTAAAGGCAGAAACTCTTGATGAACTAAACTGTCCGGCAGGTGGTACTGCTGTTATGGCAGAAGTCGGGAAAATACTGGGTAAATCCGCTCCGGTAACAGATCCGCTTGTTGCCGTTCTGAAGTGTAACGGAACTCCGGAACAACGACCCCGCACTTCATTCTACGACGGAGTTCCTGATTGCAGAATAGCTCACAATCTGTATCTGGGTGAAACAGATTGTGCCTATGGTTGTCTGGGCAAGGGAGATTGCATAAAAGCATGCCCCTTCGGAGCTATATATATGGACAATAATACTGGTTTGCCTGTAATAATTGATGAAAAATGTGTTGCATGTAGCAAATGCATTAAAGCCTGTCCCAGGAACCTTATAGAGTTGAGGAAAAAAGCAAAGAAAGACCGCAAGATATATGTTGCCTGTTCCAGCCGTGATAAGGGCGGGCCTGCACGCAGAGCCTGTAAATTGGCATGTATTGCATGTATGAAATGTGTAAAGGTATGCAAATTTGATGCTGTGAAAGTAGAGAATAATCTTGCATACATAGATTCATCCAAATGCACTTTCTGCAGGAAATGTGTTGTGGAATGCCCGACAGGATCTATTCTTGAGATCAATTTTCCACCACGAAAGCCAGCAGCAGAAACTCAGAATGAAACAGTAAAAGTAAATCCGGAAGTCTGATATGATAATTACAAAAACACTGAAAACATTCCCTAACGGCGGCATACATCCGCCAGAAAATAAACTGACAGCGGGAACTCCGGTCAAAGTCCTTCCGATTCCTCCATACGTGGCAATTCCTGTTTCACAGCACATTGGAGCTCCAGCTACCGTGATAGTCAATAAGGGTGACAAAGTAAAAACAGGACAGGTAATTGCCCTCAGCAAAGGATTTGTCTCGGCAAATATCCATTCATCCGTATCGGGTGTGGTTAATAAAACAGATACCA